>ONBQ01000133.1 GCA_900316145.1 uncultured Eubacteriales bacterium | reverse complement strand
CGTCCGCTGTCATCTATTTCGGATATCAGTATATCGTCAACATGGTGACCGAAAACTTTGCCAGCATGAGCTATCTGATCAATTTCGTCCAGATTAATACCATCATGAAGGGCCTCTTCCCGTTATTCCTCGGGCTGGGCGTTATCGTGGGTATGGTCGGAAGTCTTGTCTCGATCCGCAAGCACCTTCGGGTCTGATACGGGTCGCAGGAAGCTCAAAATAAGGAGAAGCGTAGTAATGAAGAATGTTCGAAGATACATGGCAGCTGCTCTTGCGGCGGTCATGATGTTTGCGGCGACCGTTTTTCCGACTTACGCGTCAGAGGATGAGTCGCATCTGGAAGAGCTGCAGGAAGAAGATTCCCAGAAGGCTGAAGAAGAATACGCGGCCAATCAGGAACTTCAGGAAACGCAGCAGAAAGTTAACGAAGTTATAGAAACCGTCCGCCAGCTGGATGAAAATATCAGCGAGGTCGTTGCTGAGATCGCGGATCTGGACGCGGAGATCGAGCAGAATCTGGCCCTGCTGGAGCAAACGAAGAAGGAGCTGGAAGCGGCCAAGGACAACGAAGCGCTTTGGTATCAGAAGCTGAAGCTTCGTTTGAAAGCTGTTTATGAGTCCGGCGAGATCAATTATCTGGAAGTGCTGCTGCGAGCCGGCAGTATGTCCGAACTGTTCAGTAAAGCGGAATACAGCCGTGAGCTGGCAGAGTACGACCAGGAGATCCTGGATCAGCTGGAAGCCGCAAAGGAGCAGGTCCAGCAGAAACAAGAACAGGTAGAAGAAGAAGAGGCTATCCTCGAAGAGAACCGGGCCAGCGAACAAGCTAAAAAAGATGAGCTTCAGGCGGTCAAGAGCGAAAAGGAAGAAGAACTGGCCGCATTGGAAGAAGACCAGGCTGCCTTGGAACTCTACACTCAGCAGCTGCGCCAGCAAAGAGAAGATCTGGCCGCTGAAATGGCAGAAACCGCGGCCCGCATAGAAGAAGCCCGCAGAAAGGCGGAAGAAGAAGCCGCCCGCAAGGCTGCCGCGGAAGAAGCTGCTCGCAAAGCGGCGGATGAGGCTGCCAGACAGGCTGCCGAGCAGGCGGAAAGAGAATCCGCTGCTCGCGCGGCTCAGCAGGAGCAGTCTTCACAGCAGGAAGAATCCTCCTATGAAGAAGAGGAATCTTATGAAGAGTCCACGCCGACCTATTCCGGCGGCGGAATGGTTTGGCCGCTGCCCGGGTACTCACGGCTGTCCACTTACTTTATGGACGGCGGTCACCGTGGTATCGATATCCCGGCTCCGTCCGGCACGCCTATCCTGGCAGCCGCCGGCGGTACGGTCATCAAATCTCAGTGGAATAGCAGTTATGGCTACTATGTCGCGATCTCGCATGGCAACGGCATGGTCACGCTGTACGCGCACTCCAGCCAGCTTCTGGTCTCCGTCGGAGATACCGTTTCAGCCGGTCAGCCGGTCTGCCTGTGCGGCACTACCGGCAACTCCACCGGTAATCACCTCCATTTCGAAGTCCAGATCAATGGCGGCCTGTATAACCCGCTGAATTATGCTTCCCCGTAATTTACGAAAAAGTAACATATTTTTAACACCTGTCCGTCCGGGCAGGTGTTATACTTTGTCTTGCGTCACTAAGTAAGACGGTTATATTATCTATAGAGAGAAAGAGTGTCTGATGGATCAGTTATCAAGTAAAAAGCATTTTTGGAAAGGCTACGCGGCCGGGCTGGGTACGGTGGTTTTGCTGGTGCTGGCAGCTGTGATGGCCAAGCACATTCTGGCTCCGGGGTCCTTGAGTTTCCGGGACAACATCCGGCTGCTGTCTAAATATAACACCATGATCTCGATCATTAAAAACGATTATCTGGAAGAGATCGATACGGACGTTCTTATAGATGGGGCTTATGCCGGTATGGCCGACGCGATCGATGATAAATACTCCCGGTACTTTACGAAAGAGCAGTATGAGGATTATCTGGAGAATGTAACAGGTACCTTTGCCGGCATCGGCGTTACGATACAATGGAATGAAGAGACCGAGCGTATAAAAGTCCTTTCCGTGATAGAAGACGGACCGGCCTATCAAGCCGGGATCCTGGCAGGCGATGAGATCGACCAGGTAGAGGGGACCCCGGTGTCCGAGCTGGGCATGGATGAAGCTGTCAAGAGGATCAAAGGACCAAAAGACACGGAGGTAACGGTCACCGTGGTGCGCGAGGGACAAGATCCTATGGAGATGACGCTGACAAGGAAACTGATCGAGGAAGACGCAGCTACCTGGCAAATGCTGGATGGTTCGATCGGATATATCCAGCTCAGTGGTTTCAGCGGGGTCGCGCCAAAGCAGTTCAGTCAGGCGATGGAGTCGCTTCAGGAAGAGGGCATGAAAGGCCTCATCCTTGACCTGCGCGGCAATCCCGGCGGGCAGCTCAATGCCGTAGTAGAGATCGCCGATTCCCTGCTGCCGGAAGGGCTGGTCACGTATACGGAAACCAGACAAGGCCAAAGAGTGGAATTTACGTCCGATGCGGAGACCATCCTGGATGTACCGCTGGTGGTCCTGATCGATCAGGATTCAGCCAGCGCCTCGGAGGTCCTGGCCGGCGCGCTTCGCGATCATAAAGCAGGCGTTCTGGTTGGAACCACCAGTTTTGGCAAGGGCATCGTGCAGACGACATATAACCTGGGAGATGGATCGGCGCTGAAGATCACGATGGCGCGTTACTATACGCCCAACGGAGATTTTATCCATGGCGTCGGTATTGAGCCTGACATTCAGGTGGACATGGAGGAGCCCGTAGACGCGGTACGGCTTACCCAGGAGGATACACAGTTCCAGGCAGCTTTGGAGAAAATAGACGAACTGATCCGGGAAAAGAGCGAATAATCTGTCTTGTAATCTGTCTTGCCATTTCTGCGGAACTATGATAAAATAGTGCAGTTACAGCATCAAAGTAAAATCTATAGGAGAAAGATCATAAGAACATGAGCGATACGAAAACAGCCGCCCAGAAATACAAAAACCGGAAACGGACAGTCATCATCGTTTTTTCCATCGTGATGGTGCTGATCGTGGGCGTTGGCGCATTCGCGGTTAAATTCCTCTCTGATTTAGGCAGTACCATGAATAAGGTCTATCAGGATGTGGATACGATCGATATGCGCAATTCCGATGTTCCGGATGAGGATGAATCCGGAGAGACGATCGATGGAAAAAAAGCCAGTGAAAACAGCAAGACGACAAAGGAAGATTTGGTCAACGAGGCTAAGCCCATGGCTATCCTGCTGATCGGCGCGGATACCGGTGATTTAGGAAGAACAGCGTCCAATGGATTATCTGATACACTGATCTATTGTGTATTGAATCCGAAAAACCAGAAACTGACCATGCTTTCCATTCCGCGTGATACATTAACGGAGATCGTGGGAAAGGGCATTACCACCAAGATCAACGCCGCCTATTCTTACGGTGGGGCAACGATGTGCATCAACACCGTGCAGAATTTGCTTGGCCTTCCCATCGATGCTTATGCCGCCGTCAACTTTTACGGGTTCGAGCAGATCATTGATGCCATTGGAGGGATTACCGTAGAGAACGAGTTCGCTTTTTCTCAGGATGAGTTCTTTTACCCTGAAGGAACGATTACTTTGAATGGAATGGAAGCTTTGGACTACTGCCGTATGCGCTACAGTGATCCGGAGGGTGACTTCGGACGTGCTCGCAGACAACGGCAAGTCGTGGGTATTGCCGCCAAGAAGATCATGAGCATGTCCGGCGCTTTGAATTACAACGAACTTTTAAGCGCGATCGGGGATAACCTGTTGACCAATGTCAGCATGGATATGGCGCTGACTATGATGGATCAGTATGGCAGCTGCCTCAACAATATCGAAAGCATGGATACCTTGAAGGGAACAAGCAGCACTGAAAATGGCTGGGTCTATATCCTGGATCAGCAAAACCTGGCAGAAGTGACGGCGCACCTTCGGGAGGAGCTGGAACTGGATCAATAAAAAAAGCCGGAGTTTCTCCGGCCTTTATGTTTAGGCGGGTACAAGTGGCAGGCCATTTGTCCCGCTTCGTTTGCATCAAAAGGGAGGAGCCTTCATGACCGAAAAAACAGCAAGGATCGCCGATCAGCTTATGAAAGCTTATCCGGACGCGCATTGTGAATTAAACTTTCATACTCCTTTGGAGATCGTTATCGCTACTTGTCTGTCGGCACAGACCACAGACAAGCAGGTCAACAAAGTAACAGAAGTATTGTTCCACGACTGCCGCACATTGGATGATTATCTGGCGTTAACGCCGGAGCAGATCCGGGATTATATCCATACGCTGGGCTTTTACAACAACAAGGCGGATAATCTTTACAAAATGGTCCGTCAGCTGGCTGACCGGTTCCATGGCGAGGTCCCGCAGACCATGGAAGAGCTGACCAGTCTGGCCGGTGTCGGAAGAAAGACGGCCAATGTCGTTTTGTCTAACGCGTTTGGCATCCCGGCTATCGCAGTCGATACGCATGTGTTCCGCGTATCCAACCGGATCGGGCTGGCTCACGCGAAAACCGTAGAGGAGACAGAACAGCAGCTGATGGAAGTCCTGGACAAGGAGATCTGGAGCCGGATGCACCATGTGTTGATCTTTCATGGCCGCTATTGCTGTCATGCCAGGAAGCCGGAGTGTGAGAGCTGTCCCATTCGCGAGGATTGCGCATATTATTGCACTGAATCGTAAACTGTGCTACAATACGGATAAATCCTGAGAAAAGAGGGAATACTTATGGAGAAGGTCTATACCGAACAGATCGTTCGCCGGGAAATGTCGATCAAAGACTGGGCGATCCGGATCGGTACCGTTTTATTGACGTTATTGCTTTGCTTTATCGTGTTGAACGTTTTCTATCAGGCATTCGCGATCCTTCTGGCATTGGGCTGCTGGTTCAGCTTCGTGGTATGGCGTCGGATGAGCAAGGAATATGAATACATCTTTACCGATGGTCAGCTGGATGTGGACTGCATCTATTCCCGCAGCAACCGCCGATCCATGGTCTCCTTGTCCAGCCGTGATATCGAGGTGATCGCTCCGGCTTCCGACAAACAATACGAGGCGATGTTCAACAAGAAGTATGACAAGTTTCTGGATGCCGGCCGTGGCGGGATCCGGGAAAACACCTATGTTGTGATCTGCAACCGGGAAGATAAATCGTTGAAAATGTATTTTGAACCCAATGAAGAGATGCTGGAGCTTTTGCATAAGTATATGCCCCGCACGCTGGTGATGAAGAAATGATCATGGATGCGAGCGAACTTCTGCGTCTTCGGCAGGAAGTGACACGGATCGTCAGGGAGGCCGGTGCTTTTATGGCGGCCCAAAGCGCGCATGAAGTCATGACAAAGGAAGGGCATGCCAACTTCGTTACGGACATGGACGTGGCCGTTCAGGAGCGCGTGATCCGTGGTTTGCGGCAGGCTTTTCCAGAAGCGGCCGTCCTTGCCGAAGAGCAAGAGGGTCATGATGAAGCCGAGTATCTCTGGGTCATCGATCCGATCGATGGGACGACCAATTTCATCTGCGGCCTTAGGTTTTCCTGCATCTCCGTGGCGCTGGTCCACAGAAATGAAAGCATCCTTGGCGTGGTGTATAACCCTTATTCCGAAGAATTGTTCGAGGCTTCCAAGGGCCACGGAGCTTTTCTTAACGAACGTCCGATCCATGTTTCAGAGCGTCTTGTAGAGAAAAGCGTAGTTGGTTTTGGAACCTCTCCGTATCATACCGAGCTGGCCGATCAGACTTTCCGGGCGGCGCGTATGATCTTTGAAAAGTGCGCGGATATACGACGGTCCGGTTCGGCCGCTTTAGATCTGGCCTATGTCGCCTGCGGGCGGCTGGATGGATTCTTTGAGTACATCCTGTCTCCGTGGGATTACGCGGCAGGAGCCTGCCTGATCCGGGAAGCGGGCGGAATGATCTCCGGCGTGGATGAAGAATGGTCTGTGACTCGTCCGATCGGTATCGTGACAGGAAGCCCCGCGTTATATGAGACGCTTCATTCCATGATCTGTCAAATAAAAAAAGCCCTGTAGGATCAGGGCTTTATAGATTCAACAGATCATTCATGTCATACAGACCTGGCGCGCGATTGGCCAGAAAACGAGCTGCGTTGATGGCGCCGACCGCGAAAACATCGCGGGAAAGGGCCGTGTGCTTCAGTTCGATCAATTCATCCTGGCCTGCGAAAAGAACGGTGTGCTCACCCACGATGGTGCCGCCTCGCACGGCGCTGATCCCGATGGATCTCGGATCACGGGCTTCTCTGCGGTCCATACGTCCGGTATCGATGTAGTGCCCATCGTCTAACGAACGCGTCATAGCTTCCGCGATCATAAGCGCGGTCCCGCTGGGAGCATCCAGCTTGCGGCGGTGATGGCGCTCTTCGATCTCGATATCGAACCCGGCCGGGGATAGGATCTGAGCAGCCTTGGAAGCCAGGGCGGAAAGCAGGTTGATCCCCAAAGACATGTTGGCGGAGAAGAAAACAGGGATCTGTTTGGATGCCTGGACCAGTTCCTCTTTTTGAGGATCAGACAGACCGGTGGTACAAAGAACCACAGGTTTCTTTTGTTCCACACACCAGCGGATCAAAGGTGAAACAGCGGCAGCTGTACTGAAATCGATCACAACATCAGATGAGACCTGCACTTCATCCAATGAAGTAAAAACCGGGAAACCAAGATCGTCTTGTGGCGCGGTCCGATCTACTCCGCACACGATCTGAACATCCGCCATGGGGCGGATCAGGGATGCGACAACATGGCCCATATGGCCGCTGCATCCATGAAGAATCACTGATAGCATGATAAAACCTCCTGAACATCGGATGGAGCCATTTTACCATGCTTGAATTACTATTGTAAAGTACTAACGTGCATATAAATAGAAACAAGCACCGGAAAGGTCATTTCCGTGGCCTTAACAGAAATGGAGGAAAAAATGAGAAAACTGAAAACTGTGATCTTAGCGGCCGGCATGGGCACGCGCATGAAATCCGACAAGCCGAAATGCCTGCATGAAGTGTTGGGCTATCCGATGTTGTATTATGTGATCCAGGCGGCCAGAGAGTGCGGTTCCGATGAGATCTGCGTCGTCATCGGCCATAAGGGCGAGATGGTGCGGGAAGCATTCAAGGATGAAAAAGATATCACCTTCGTTGTGCAGGCGGAGCAGAAGGGCACCGGCCACGCTGTCATGATGGCCATGGACTTCGTGGGTGAGGAAGAGAGCGATGTCATGATCCTGTTCGGTGATACGCCGCTGGTCAGAGGGTCTGTCCTGAAGGAGATGCGTCAGGCTCATTCCAGACAGCACAATGCCGTTACGGTCCTTTCCACTTTCCTGGATGACCCGTCCGGATATGGCCGCATCCTCAGGGATGATCAGAACCGTTTCCTGGGCAGTGTCGAGCATAAGGATGCCACGGAGGAGCAGCTGAAGGTGCATGAGGTCAATTCCGGCATGTACTGCTTCCGTTCCGAAGCGCTGCGCGATTCGATCGGCAAGATCAATAACAATAACAAGCAGGGTGAGTATTACCTGCCGGATACGCTGAAAGTTCTCCTGGAGGAGGATAAAAAGGCGGAAGCGCTGATGACACGGGATACCTCGGTCGTAAAGGGCGTCAATAACCGTATGCAGCTGTTGGAATCCCAGACGATCCTTCGCCGCCGCATCAACCGCTCTCATATGGAAGAGGGTATCACGATCCTGGACGAGCAGAGCATTCTGATCTCTCCGGAAGCTAAGATCGGCCGAGACAGCCGCTTGTATCCGGGTACGATCATTGAAGGCAAGAGCGTGATTGGAGAGGGCTGCGTACTAGGCCCGAATACCCATCTGGTCAATGCTTGCCTGGGAGATCATGTCGTCATCGAAAACGCGGTCGTGCGTAATGCCCAGGTTCCTGCTGATACCGTTGTCGATCCGTTTACGGTGATCCAATAACCCTAGGAGTAAGAAAGTATATATGTATATCATCGCGGGTCTGGGCAATCCAGACAAAAAGTATGAAAAGACCCGTCATAATGTAGGATTCCAGGCGGCCAGGCGCATCAAAAAGCAGTATGGGCTGGAACGCAGCCGCAAGAAGTTTCAGGCGAAGACCAATCAGGGGCGGATCGGTGGAGAAGAAGTGCTCCTGCTTCGCCCTGAGACCTATATGAACAACAGCGGACTGGCGGTCAGAGAGGCGGCGGCTTTCTACAAAGTGCCGGCTGACCATGTGCTGATCATCTATGATGACATAGCGTTGCCGCTGGGGACCCTCAGGCTTCGGAAAAGCGGTTCTGCCGGAGGACATAACGGTATCAAGAGCATCATCAGCCATCTTGGTACGCAGGATTTTCCAAGGATCCGGATCGGCGTAGGTTCGAACCAGGGAGAGGGCGATCTGGTCGATTATGTTCTGGGTGCTTTTTCCAAAGCAGAGCAGCAAGTGATCGATGAAGCGGTCCAGCGGGCAGCGGATGCGGTCGAAAGCATCATCACCGAGGGCATGGATAAAGCCATGAACCGGTTCAATCAGAAAGCCTGATGTTGTATAACTATTAAAAATCGGAAAGGAAACACATGAGAGGACTTTTTGAGCCTGTATGGGGGCTCCCCTCCTATCAAACGATCCAGGCACGGGTATCCCGAAGGGAACCGGTGCTTGTTTATGGTGCGGGAGACAGCGTGCAGAACCATTTAAGCGCCGCGTTTACGGCGGAGAAGACCGAGCGGATGACCATTATCCTGACTCCGAATGATGTAAAAGCGCAATCTGTTTATGAAGATATGCGGTTTTACTTCCCGGGTCAGGCAGGGTTCTTTCCCGCGAAAGATCCGTTGTTCTACAGCGCGGATACCCACGGGTCCATGATCGAGGAGGATCGGGCCAAAGTGCTGAAGGCCTTGGCCGAGCGGGATCTGAAAGTCCTTGTGCTTTCCGTGGAAGCCTTGTATGACCGCATGGCTCCCATGGATGTCTGGATGGATCATATTCTGTATCGGCGCCTGGGAGGAAAGCTCAAGCTGGACCAGGTGGCCTCGCAGCTCGTGCGCATGGGATATGAGCGTGTTTCCCAGATCGAACATACGGGCCAGTTTGCCATTCGAGGCGGTATTATCGATATTTTCCCGATCACCCAGGACTCCGCGCTTCGTATCGAGCTTTGGGACGATGAGATCGACTCGATCCGCGTGCTGGATATCGAAACTCAGCGTTCCTTGCACCGTCTGGAGGATTTTACCGTCTATCCGGCGGGTGAGATCGTTCTGACAGATGAAGCCATGGAAAAGGGCCGGAAAGCCATTCTTCAGGAGACAGAGACCGCCGTTCGCAAACTGCAAGCGGAGGGGCTGGAGGAAGAGGCCGATCGGCTGAACGAGATCCAGAACGCTTTCGTGACCCGGCTGGGAACACGTTTCAGGGGAGTAGAGGCCTATGTCAAGAACTTCTATGGTGAAGAGGCGGCCTGCATCCTGGATTATGTACCGGAGGACAGCCTTCTGGTTCTGCAGGAACCGGGGCGTATCCGGGAAAAGGTAAGAGTTCTGGAACAAGAACTGAGCAATAGTGTGAAAGGGCGTATGCAGAAGGGATATCTTCTTCCTTCTCAGATGGATATGTTCCCGACCTTTCCTGAAATAGAACAGAAAATGGACACCTTCCCGCGCATCAGCTTATGCGCGCTTTTGGCGAGCAATCAGGCGGCGTTTCCTGTCAAGGAGATCGTGTCTGTAACATCACGTTCTGTCAATCTGGTCACAGCCGATGAGAACATGCTCCTCAATGAGCTGACGACCTTCAACCGCCTGGGTTACCGGACCGTTTTGCTGGCGGAAAGCGGTACCAGGGCCAGACGTCTTTTGCAGCGTCTGCTGGATGAAAACATCGCGGCGTATGAGTATAACGATCAGAACAAGGAGCCGGAAGAAGGAGCGATCGGCGTTCTCAAAGGCGGCTTGCTGCATGGCTTTGTCTATTCAGACTGTAAGTTTGCCGTCATCGCTCAGAAGGAACTGAGCCGCGGCAAAGAGCACAAAAGAAAGCGCCGCAAGAAGATCAAAGGCGGCAAGCAGATCCAAAGCTTTGGAGAGCTGACGGTCGGTGATTATGTCGTCCATGAAAACCACGGCGTCGGGATCTATCATGGCATCGTCCAGATGGAGACAGATGCCAGCAAGCGTGATTATTTCAAGATCGTCTATAAAGACGGCGGGGTGCTGTATGTGCCCACGACCTCTCTGGATATGCTGCAGCGGTATGCCGGCGGAGAGGACGCGAAGCCGAAACTGAATAAGCTGGGCGGTACGGAGTGGAATCGTACCAAGCGCAAGGTCAAAGAGGGCGTAAAAGAGCTGGCGGAGGATCTTGTCAAACTGTATGCGGAACGAGAGGAGAAGAAGGGATTCGTCTACTCTCCGGACACGGTATGGCAGAAAGAATTCGAAGAAATGTTCCCTTATGAGGAGACGGATGATCAGCTGTCCGCCATAGAGGATATCAAACGGGATATGGAAGCGGGCCGGATCATGGACCGCCTGGTTTGCGGCGATGTCGGATTCGGAAAGACAGAAGTTGCTATCCGGGCTGCGTTTAAAGCGGTACAGGATGGCAAGCAGGTCGCGTACCTGGCGCCAACAACGATCCTGGCGCAGCAGCATTACAATACATTTACCAATCGCATGAGGGAGTATCCTGTGCGCGTCGAGCTTCTGTCCCGTTTCCGGTCCAAGAAGGAGATCACGGAAGCGCTAAAAGAAACGCGGCGCGGCGCGGTCGACATCCTGATCGGCACGCACCGGCTGCTTTCACCGGATGTGCAGTTTAAGGATCTGGGGCTTTTGATCGTTGATGAGGAGCAGCGCTTTGGCGTTTCCCATAAGGAAAAGATCAAGGCGCTCAAAAAAGACGTGGATGTCATTACTTTGACCGCTACGCCGATCCCGCGCACGCTGCACATGAGCCTGAACGGGATCCGTGACATGAGCGTACTGGAAGAGCCTCCGGAAGAACGTCAGCCCATTCAGACCTTCGTCATGGAAGAAGAGGATGAGCTGGTCAGAGAGGCTATCTACCGGGAGATCGGCCGTGGTGGACAGGTCTTTTTCCTGCATAACCGCGTGCAGAATATCGATGAAGTAGCCTCCCATGTGCAGCAGCTCGTTCCGGAGGCGCGCATCGCTTTTGCCCATGGACAGATGTCCGAGCGGGAGCTGGAGGACGTCATGGTGCGGTTTGTCGAAGGCGAGATCGATGTGCTGGTCTGCACGACCATCATCGAAACAGGCATGGATATCTCCAACGTAAATACGATCCTTATCGAAAACGCGGATACGATGGGTTTGGCCCAGCTGTATCAGTTAAGAGGCCGTGTAGGGCGGTCCAACCGGACGGCCTACGCGTATTTCCTGTATCGAAAGGGCAAGGTGCTGCAGGAGGTCGCGCAGCAGCGGCTGGAAGCGGTGGGAGAGTTTACGGAATTCGGTTCCGGCTTTAAGATCGCCATGAGAGATCTTGAGATCCGCGGGGCGGGCAACGTGCTTGGTGCTGAACAGCATGGGCATATGGGAGCCGTCGGATACGAACTGTACTGCAAGCTGCTGGAGCAGGCCATGGCGGATGCCAGGGGCGAAGTACCGGAGGAAAGCTTTGAGACCACGGTCGCCATCAATCTGGATGCTTTTATTCCTTCCACGTATATCGCCAACGAGTCGCAAAAGCTGGAGGTTTACAAAAAAATAGCCCAGATCCAGACGGAAGAGGACTATTTGGATATGTTTGAAGAGCTGGTAGACCGTTACGCGGACCCGCCGAACAGTGTCCAGAACCTGGTCAGGGTATCCTGGATCAAGGCTTTGGCCAACCACGTCGGGGCGGATACGGTCGAGCTGAAGGGGCAGATGCTGGTGCTTCACCTGCGTGATGATGCTCCGCTGGACAGCGTGGCGCTGACCAATTATCTGATGCAGCATCCGGATAAGATCCGAATGACCATGTCTCCCAAGGGAACACGCCTGGCCATCCGGATCGAGCCGGTCCGAAAAGAAAGGATCCTGCTGGAGGCTATCATTCGGGAGCTGAAGGGCCTTCAACCGCTGATCCAGGGAGGAAAAGCCGCATGAAGCCAAAGAAAGGGATCATCCTTTTATTGATCCTTGCCTTGCTGACAGGCTGCTACCGGGGAGAAGAGGGACCGGCAGATACCGTCCTTGTCACCATCAACGGGGAAGAGGTTTCGGAAGCAGAAGGACGCCTGTATCTGGAGATGATGGAGCGGATCTATGAAGAGAAGGGCGGAAAGGAGATCTGGGACATTCCCTTAAGTGGACAGGATAGCCGGAAAACCACCGAAGAGAACGCCCTGGATTCCTTGATCCGGACCAAGATCCTTGCAAGAGAATATGATCCGGCGCGCCTGACAGACAGTGACCGGCGCAACATAGAGCGAGGCATCATCAAGGTCACAACGCTTCTGGGCGAAAAGCATCTGAAAGCGATCGGCTTAGAGGCAGAAGATCTGGCTCGGATCATGGAAGAAAGCTATCGGGCATTCCGGTTCGAACGCGGCATGTCCTTCCTGCCGGGCACCATGGAAAGCGAACTCGATCAAAGAGTAGCGGAAGCGTTCATTGCCTATGAGGTCGCGGATCAGGATGCCTATCTGCAGAGAGTGTCCATCGATGCCATCATGATCTATACCGGCGAGTGGATCGATGGGACCTGGGTCCGGTATCCGGCATCGCAGCGGGAAGAAAAACTGGCGCGGATGGAAGAGGCCTATGCCAGGATCCAGGCCGGAGGACAGTTTGCCCTGACGCGCAACTGGTATACGGAGGACAAGATCCTGACGGACAGTCCGGTCCTTTCTGAAGGAGTCGTGGTGTCGGAAGATCCGGCAGAATACCTTTACCAAGGACAGATCCAGGATGATGTAGCCGAAGCGATCTTCAAGACTCCGGCCGGGGAAACGACCGGGATCCTGGAAACACAATATGGTTATATCCTGGTCAAGGTGCTGGGCTTCTCCAAGCCGGGCTATCTGGACCAGAAACGGTATGAAGAAGTCGTAGATCAGGCCCGGGAGGAGTATCGGACAGAGCTGATCCAGGAACTGGAAGCAGAGCAGCTGGAATCTGAATACAGCCGCCTGCTGGAGCAAGCGGCTGTAGATATCCATGAAGATGTCTGGGATCGTATCACGAAACGATAAGGCTTAGCGCATCGGATATTGATCCAGATGCTGCATCAGTTCATCGATCGTGGTGAAAGCCAGTCCGGTGACGGTATCCGCGCATCCATAATAGATCGCGATGCGGCCGGTATCGCCATCCGTTAAGGTGGCACACGGGAACGTTACATTCGGAACGTCTCCTGTCAGCTCATAGGTCTCTTCCGGACCCATGATGTAGAAGCGGGAGCGCTTAAGTACCTTCCACGGCTGATCTTTGTCCAGCAGCGCTACGCCAAAGCGATAGACATAGCCGTTGCAACTGGTCAGAACGCCATGGTAGATCAACAGCCAGCCTTCATCGGTCTCAATGGGGCAAGGCCCCGGGCCGATCTTGGTGGACTGCCAGCCACCGGCGGTGCCGAAAACGAAACGATGCTTGCCCCAGTAGGTCATATCCGGGCTTTCGGAATAGAACATATCGCCAAACGGTGTGTGGCCCGTATCAGACGGACGGGACAGCATAGCGAAATTGCCGCCTATCTTGCGCGGGAAGAGAACACCATTGCGGTTATAAGGAAGAAAAGCGTTTTCCAGCTGATAGAAGGTCTTAAAGTCAAAGGTATAACCCAGACCGATGGTGGGCCCATGATAGCCATTGCACCAGGATACGTAGTAACGATCTTCGATCCAGACTACGCGGGGATCATACCGATACTCCAGACGGGTCACTTCGGGATCCTCACCCTGGAAGGTGATGGGCTCATGATTGATGTCCCAATGGATGCCGTCTACGCTGAAACCGGCAAAAATGTTCATGGAGACTTCTCTGTCATCACAGCGGAAGACACCTGCGTACTGATAGTCCGTTCCTTCTGTTTTGAAGGGGACTACGGCGCTGTTGAAGACACTGTTGGACGTGGGAATGGCGTCACGGGGAATGATGGGGTTCTCGGAATAGCGCCACACCGGTTTTGTATATCCTTCCGGCTTGTCCTGCCAGGGCATGGTCGGGAAGGAGGGAGTTAAGAGTTTAGCCATAATGAATTACCTCCATTTTAGGATGGTTTTATGATATCAGATTTCAACGTCGGATGCAATCTTTTCCTTCTTTCTATGCGGTCAATGGAAAAGACCGTGAAAACGTGAAAATTGCGTGAAATCTAAAAAATAGGCTTGACAAAAGGACTCCAAAGATTTATAAATATATAGTGCGCTTTAGAAAAAGACTATCGACAATATATGGAACAACGGAATAGGATAGTCCCGAAATTATCATTTTTAAGGAGGAACTATAATGAACAAGGCACAGTTAGTAGCTGCAGTCGCTGAAAAGGCTGAGCTGTCCAAGAAGGACGCTGAGAAGGCTGTAAAGGCGTTTGAAGAAGTTGTTAAGGAAGAACTGATCAAGGGCGAGAAGGTCCAGATGGTTGGTTTTGGTACCTTCGAAGTTGCTGAGCGCCCTGCTCGCACCGGTATCAATCCGCAGACTAAAGAAAATATCGAGATCGCTGCTTCCAAGGCTCCGCGTTTCAAGGCCGGCAAGGCTCTGAAGGATGCCATCAACGCTTAAGATCCGTAAACGACCAACGCCTCCGATTCACTACGGAGGCGCTTTTCATTTTTATACACCAAGGAGGAAACACCATGCGCCTGGATAAATATCTGAAGGTATCCCGTCTGATCAAACGCCGCACGGTAGCCAATGAGGCTTGCGATGCCGGCCGTGTCCTGATCAATGATAAAGTGGCCAAAGCCGGAGCCAATGTGCGTGAGGGAGATATCATCGAGATCCAGTTCGGCAGCCGCAATATCAAGGTCCAGGTCACTTCGGTCCAGGAGAATGCCAGAAAAGAAGAGGCCGCGGCCATGTATACAGTGCTGGAAGCCTGAATATAAGCTCATTCCGTTAAAAAAACTGTTGACGACTCGCTGTAAATCGGTTAAAATAAAAGTTACATTAGATAAACAAAAAAACGGGTGAGCTATCATGCAAAAAAGAAAAAGACATTTCATCAGCACATTCGCAGGAACGGTCCTGTTTGTTTTCTGTGCTGTTGTTTTTTTACTAGGATGCGTTATCAAAAACCGGTCCCTCAAAAATGACGCGGCACAGCTGGATCAGCAGATCGCTGTTCTGGAGGAGCAGTTAGAGGAAGAGCGTATGCGGGCTATCGAAAGCCAGGTGCAAAAGCGCTACTATGAGTCCGATGCCTATAAAGAAGTCCTCGCACGCAGCCGCTTCAATCTCATTTATGAGGGAGACAGGCTTTATATCATCAAGTAATTTCGACCCGCGCCTTTACCAAGGCGCGTATCTTTTTTTGGAAAGGTCCCGGAAACAGAATATGGAAGAACAGGTCCGTACCATGATCCGTCGATATCAGATGATCCGGCCCGGTGACAGGGTGGCGCTCGCGCTGTCCGGCGGGGCTGATTCCGTATGCCTGTTCCACGTTCTCCGCAGCCTGCAAAAAGAATTTTCCTTCGACCTGTCTGCTGTGCATGTCCATCATGGCATCCGGGAAACAGCAGATCGGGATGAGCGTTTTGTGAAAGAACTTTGCGAAACCTGTCAGGTGCCCTTAACGGTACAGCATGTGAATGTGCCGGTAGAGGCAAAAAAGGCTCACGCCGGTCTGGAAGAGACAGCCAGAAAACTGCGCTATCAGGTCCTGGAGCAGATACAGGCAGATCGGATCGCGCTGGCGCATCATCAGGCGGACCAGGCGGAAACGGTCCTGCTGCATCTGATCCGGGGCAGCGGTCTAAAAGGGCTGGGCGGCATGCAGCCGGTACAAGGCCGCTATATCCGTCCTCTGCTGGAATGTGACCCTAAGGAACTGCGGTCCTGGCTCTCAGAACATGGGTATTTCTGGGTGGAGGATGAGACCAATACGGATACGTCCTATCGACGGAACTATGTGCGGCATGTCGTTCTGCCGCGGCTAAAAGAAATCAATCCCCAGGCGGTCCAGGCCATATCACGTTCAGCTGCGCTGCTCAGGCAGGATGAGGGGGCCCTCTCGGATCTCACAGAGAGCCTGTTCCAACAGGCCATGTCTGAAAAAGGGCTTTGCATCTCTTTGGTCCGGAAACAGCAGGAAGCAGTGAGAAGCCGTTTGCTGCGGCGCTTCCTTGAGGAGAATGCCAGTCTGATCCATGTGGGGCAGGTGCACATTCAGTATATGGAGGAACTTCTTGAGGCTCCCTCCGGCAGGGGGATCGATCTGCCAAACGGAGTCCGCATCGTGCGGGAGTATGATCACCTTCGGGTCGAAGAGCGGGAAAAAACCGCGCAAACAGAGGCTTTCGAGGTCCCCGGCATCCCTTGGCATGGGCGAATCGACCGATTTGATCTGAAACTGGATATCACTTTTGTCGAAAATGTGAAAATCGAGGGAATTTCAAAAAACACCTACACGAAAATCTTCAATTATGATACAATAATCAATACGCTTACTGTGCGGACCAGACGCCCCGGAGACTATTTAACGATCGGCGATGGCCGCAAAAAACTGAAGGATTATATGATCGACGAGAAGATCCCTCTTCACCTTCGTGATCAGATCCCTCTGCTGGCGGACGGCGCCCATATCTTATGGGTGATCGGATATCGGATGAGCGACGGATGCAAGATCCGTCAGGGTTCCAAAAGAGCGATTCAGGTTCACGCTCTGGTCGGGGACGAAGTATGTCCTTAAAATACATTTAAAGGAGAAATACTATGATCGAAGAATCCAGGCTGCATGTAATGATCGATGAGGAAACCATCAACAAACGGATCGAGGAATTGGGCCAGGAGATCTCCCGGGATTACGCAGGCAAGGATCTGGTGCTCGTTTGCATTCTGCGCGGCAGTGTTATGTTCATGTCTGAACTGGCCAAGCGCATCACCGTTCCGCTGTCTATGGAATTCATGTGGGTTTCCAGTTATGGCAATGCCCTGACATCCAGTGGTGAGATCCGCACCTTGCTGGATCTGAACGCGGATATCACCGGTAAGGATGTCCTGATCGTGGAAGATATCATCGATACCGGCCGTACTCTTTTCTATCTGAAGAAAGAACTGAAGGACCGCGGGCCGAATTCTGTTTCCATCGTAACTTTGCTGGATAAGCCGCAAATGCGTGTCGCACCTGTCGTGGTAGAGTATACCGGTTTCGTGATCGAGGATAAGTTTGTGGTCGGTTACGGTCTTGACTATCAGCAGCAGTACCGGAACCTGCCATATGTAGGTTATGTGGAATAATCGTTACTGTTCAGTGCGGGTTACTGAAAAGTAACGAATAATCAGGAGGAGCAGTACTTTTGAAGAACAGCTACAAAGGGCTGGGCTTGTATTTCCTGGTCATTGCGTCGCTCTTGGCGATCTTCGCTTTTACGGGCAACCATTGGTTGGGGGGCAAAGACCCGGGACCTCTGTCGGACGCTGAGGTGTTTGATTATCTCGAAAAGGGCCAGGTGACCCGCGTCGAACTCGAAACGATCAAAGTCGGTTCAGCCGAAATGGGCAATGCCCGGCTTACGATCAAAGAGGGAGAAAAGGAAAGCGTCCGCAGCTTTTATGTGTCCAATATCGCCGATTTCCGGCAGTATCTGCACGAGCATTATCCGCAGACTCCGGTCTACGCGGACGAGGTGAAGGAAGACAGCATCTGGGCGGAGATCCTGCCTATGCTGTTGATCACGGTGGTCGTGATCATCTTGATGATGTTCCTGATGTCCCGTCTGCAGGGCGGCGGGTCCGGCGGGCAGATGATGAATTTTGGAAAGGCTCGCACGCAGGTCGCGAATGGAAAGGATAATCCGATCCGTTTCCGTGACGTAGCCGGCCTGGAAGAAGAAAAGGAAGAGATGCAGGAGGTCGTGGATTTCCTGCGTGACCCGCGCAAGTATTCTCGCCTCGGCGCCCGCATTCCCAAGGGTGTCATGCTGGTAGGCCCTCCGGGAACCGGTAAGACCTATCTGGCCAAGGCAGTAGCGGGAGAAGCCGGTGTTCCGTTCTTTACGATCTCCGGTTCCGATTTCGTGGAGATGTTCGTCGGCGTCGGTGCCAGCCGTGTGCGTGACCTGTTCGATCAGGCCAAGCGCAACGCTCCGTCTATCGTGTTCATCGATGAGATCGATGCGGTCGGACGTCATCGTGGAGCCGGTCTTGGCGGCGGCCATGATGAAAGAGAGCAGACGCTCAATCAGCTGCTGGTCGAGATGGATGGTTTCGCTCCCAATCAGGGCGTTATCGTTATGGCGGCGACCAACCGTGTTGATATCCTGGATCCGGCGCTGCTGCGTCCCGGTCGCTTTGACCGTCAGATCGTAGTAGGTCGTCCGGACGTGAAGGGCCGAGAGGATGTCCTGCGCATCCATGCCATGAACAAACCGCTGGGTGACGATGTCGACCTGCATGTCGTCGCGCAGACTACAGCTGGTTTCACTCCGGCAGATCTTGAAAACCTCCTCAATGAGGCGGCCATCCTGGCGGCGCGCGACAACCAGAACTTCATCAATATGAAGAACATTCAAGCCGCGTTCGTTAAAGTCGGGATCGGCACGGAGAAAAAATCCCATATCATTTCCGATAAGGAAAAACGTGTCACAGCGTATCATGAAGCCGGTCATGCTATCATCCATCATGTGATCGATGAGCTGGATCCGGTGCATAGCATCTCCATCATCCCGACGGGTCTGGCCGGCGGCTATACCATGTCTATTTCAGACGAGGATAGCATGTATCTGACCAAGAGCCGCATGGAGTCTGAGATCGTAAGCCTCCTGGGCGGCCGTACCGCGGAAGAGCTGATCTTAAAAGATGTTACGACCGGCGCGTCCAATGATATTGAGCGGGCCACCAGCCTGGCGCGTTCTATGGTCACCAAGTATGGTATGAGCGATCGCCTGGGACTGATCCAGTTTGGCGAGGAGAGCGATGAGGTTTTCCTTGGCAAGGATATCGGTCATAAGCGCAATTATGGTGAGCAGGTAGCAGGTGCTATCGATGAAGAGATCCGTTCCATCATCGATACTGCGCATGTGCGCGCGGAGGAGATCCTGAAAGAACATCTGGATATCCTTCATGAAACAGCTGCGCTGCTTTTGGAAAAAGAAAAGATCACCGGTGCGGAATTCGCCGCCTTGTTCAACAAGGAAGAGCCGAAGGCCGAAGGTGAAAACACGACACATGAAGAATAAAATCTTACGCCTCTTGTATCAAAGAGGCGATTTTCTATCAGGCGAGGAAATCAGTCAAGAGCTTCAGATCAGCCGGGCCGCGGTATGGAAGCATATCGCGAAGCTCAAAGAAGAGGGACAGCAGATCGAGGCCGTCACCAACAAGGGTTACCGGCTGAAACGTCCCTATCGTGGACAGGCTTACGGCTGGGAGCTGGAGGAACGGTTCGCAAGTCTCAGATCCGGTTTGTGGAAAGAACTCGTTTTCGAGGAGATTCTGGATTCTTCCAATCTGGAAGCCAAACGCCGCATTCAAAACGCGTCAGCGAAGGGCGAGGATATATCCGGCACTGTAGTGACATGTGAAATGCAGACCGCGGGCCGCGGACGCAGAGGACGCCGGTGGGAATCACCGGCCGGTTCCGGGATCTGGGTCAGCCTGGTCCTAAAGCCGGACATCGGTCCGGATAAGGCTTCCATGATGACGCTCGTCGCGGGCATGGCGGTCCGCAAGGCGTTATCAGATCTTTTCCCCCTGAAGGCCGGTATCAAATGGCCCAATGATATCATTGTGGATGACCGCAAGATCTGCGGCATTCTGACTGAGATGACGGTCGAGGATATGGAGATGACCGGCATCGTAGTCGGGATCGGGATCAATGTCAGCAATGAGGCTTTCCCGGAGGAACTGCGGGATGTGGCCACATCAGTGAATATGGCCGCTCATGACAAGGAAGCGGACCGGGCCTCTATTCTTATGTGCCTGCTTGGCGCTATGGAGGAATACTATGAGCGCTTCCTTAAAACCGGAGATCTGACCGGGCTGATGGATGAATATAATGAACACTGTATCAACGCCGGCCGCGTGGTCCACGTGATCGGAGTGGATACGGACTGGACCGCCCGGGCCATCGGCATCGACCGGAACGGCGGTCTGCGTTTGATCAAGGAGGATGGAGAAGAAACGACAGTATCCTCCGGAGAAGTTACGATTCGAGGAGTCATGGGTTATGCCAAATGAAGAGACCGTACTGGCGTATGCCAGCCAATATGCTGAAAAATATTATTTCAACGATACCTTAGGCCCTCTTCCGGAAGAGATCAAAAAGGAAGTGCTGGTCCTTTTGATCCTGCTCACGGAAGAAGCCGGCGGCGTAGCGCAGTTCGTCTTTGATGAAGAGGGAGAGATCGCCGTGGAAAGCTGGTGTGAAGAGGG
>ONBQ01000125.1 GCA_900316145.1 uncultured Eubacteriales bacterium | reverse complement strand
TATATTGACTTCTCAGCCTCTTTTCTTCGGATGGAAGCTTCATGTAATCGCCATATATACGAGTAAGGTACTTCTCATATGCAGAAGGAATGCGCATTGTTCTATTTTCATATGTCACAGGAAAGCTTTCACACAAATCTTCACGTTCAGTCAGCTCTCCAAAAAAATGTGCTCCATCCGTTGGCACCGATATCATCTTTGACATGTCATTCTTACACATTGAATAAACCGAATCGGTCCAGCGTGCCCACCTGTTTAATGATGCAAAACTAAATAGTGCTCCAAAACATCTCTTTACCTTAAATGACAAACTACTAGAGAGAGACTTAAACTCCCTTCTACGATCATAAAGTCGTTTACACGAAAGAGCGAAGCCAAAGAACATGCACAAGACTCCGTGTATATTTCGAAGCAAATAATTATCATATGTGTTTTCGATCAAAAATATGTCTATCCGAATTCCACAATCTTCTAAATCAGTTTCCAAAACAGTTCTATACTCCGTCCCGTTAAGCCTTATTTTGGGAATTAAGCGTCCATAATTATTTGCATCTCTTGCATCGGACACAGAGTATTTGCTTGCATATCGTGATCTGATTAAATTTGCCAGCCTCTCATAGTCGCTTCTTGTCATTGCTATATCGATATCATCATCCCAAGGAATAAATCCTCGATGTCTCAAAGCACCTATTGCAGAGCCACCAATCAGTATGAATTTTAGATCGTTGTTTTCGCATATTTCGCTAATGTCATCAAGAATCATCAATAATACCGACTGAAGCTGTACTAATTGTTCTTTCGTCAAAACATTGACATCCGACCCTTGTACCCCTTTAGACACATCATGAAGTCTCATTTATCGTTCTCCATAGATTCTATATCTTTTCCACAAATTCTTCTGCATGCACATTTCTTTCGCTTTCGGGTGGAAGTTTCATGTAATCTCCGTATAAGGATTTTAGATAGAAATCGTATCTCTTAGGGCCTACCAAGAGCATATCCTCGAATTCGTACTTGGTGTCTACTCCAAACACTTCTTTTGTGAAGATTTCTCTGAATGCGTGAGTTGATCCCATAAAATTAAACACATATTCAGAATCCTCAATCGGGTATTTCTTTAACAACTTATCTATTCTATTAAGTAGTTTCGTACTGTTAAGTGATGAGCCGATATGAGTAACCATCAAGATCTTGATAATAACCCTATCAATCAGCGGTCTGCCTGGTCTTTTAATGTTAACTTTATCGAAACTAGACATATGATACAGCAACCGTGTAAACAACAACCGACCTTTATGTATAGCAGTCAAGATTTTCCCGGAAGGCATTCCGTCTAATGGGAAGATATCAATCCATAGCTCCTCCTGCCTTTCCTTAATGCTGCCCATCCTACGAATATGAAATCTTGTATCAACTATGCGCGCATAGTAGTAGTGATGATAAGAATTATCATAATACGTTCTCAGTTTCATATAATCCGGCAAGAGTGTTTTACATAATGTAATAAATCGCTCATAATCATTTCTGAAAATCCCAATATCAACATCATCATCCCATGGAATAAACCCGTGATGTCTGATCGCTCCGAGCATAGTTCCTCCCAGCATATAGTAACGAATATTCTTCTCCTCGAAGATATTAATCAATACACGTAGTATATCCATGACATGTGTTTGAACAGGCGATAATTGTGAAGTGGTCATTTTACTCTTGTATGATGTAGTCAGAAGCAAATACACCATATTCCCTTTCGTTCTATATTATACTTTGCAATAGTAGTATCAGTAGTTCATTCTTTAACTGAAACATTTATATTCTCTCGTGCTTTGTAAAACATCTCCCATAATCTTGCAGCATCTGTTTCAGGATGTACATTCATTCTCCGCTTATTCACAAATTCCTTGAAAGAACCTATTCGACGAGCCGGAACTCCTCCCCAAATATTTCCAGTAGGTAAATCCTTTGTCACCACAGTTCCAGCGCCAATTATATTATTGTCACCAATCTTTACCCCCGGAAGAATCACAGTATCAGATCCAATAAAGACGTTATTACCAACATCAATTGGCTCATAGTATTTCGTATATTTCTCTTCAAACAATCCACACAGCAAAATGTCTACGCGATCATGAGTAACAAACCTCACATCTGTGCAGACAACTACATTATCACCAATTTTCAACAATTTAGGGTCTGAAGGAAAAATACGCGAATAGTAATATACATTCGATCCTATTGAAGCCAATGAGTTGTGCTTACGTAAATAATCTGCACGTTTCCACCCATTGCGAAGAAGTCTGATTTTTACCTTTCTCAGAAGTGTCATGTATCGCTTGGCTGTTAGTTTTATACTCATGTTTATCTTATCCTCAATTTTCTTGTTCTCTTTACTTCTCTGGCGTTATAGAACCACGTTGCTTCAACAAAAGTGTATCTATCATCCACTAATTAATCATCTTCTATCTCATTGAATTACTTAAGTTCAGTCAACATTCTTTTATTTCATACACCCTTTATTATCTATAGTGCGCGGATAATCATCCATTATTTGAATTGTTTTCTTTCTTTGAGAATAAATGCTTATATAACCTGTATCGCTCGAATGGGTTGCCTGTCAAGGAATAATCTCTAATTTTCACTGCTTTTTTGCAGAATGCGTAAGCGTGATATAATCTTTGATTCGCGGACTGTAATCATTCAATTATTCTATTATTCCAACTAAGAGTCTTATAGAGTCTAAAATCAGAAATCTATATGAATCAAGAAACTTAGTTCAAGATAATAGCTTGTATTTATGAAAACCAATCTGCCCATATTATCTCATTCTGCCCCTTTTCTTTTCAGCACTACCCATACCGTCTTCAGCATGATCTTCACATCCAGTCCTAATCCCCACTCATTCACGTACTCCTGGTCCAGTCTCACGATCTCTTCAAAGTCCGTGATCTCACTGCGGCCACTAACCTGCCACATCCCGGTAATACCCGGTTTGACGCTCATACGGATGCGGTGGTGCAGGTCGTATTTCTCCCACTCATCTTTTGTGGGCGGGCGGGTGCCGACCAAGCTCATGTCACCCTTAAGGACATTCCAGAACTGGGGGAATTCATCCAGGGATGTGTTGCGGATGAAGTTGCCGATGCCCTTGGGCTTGCCGTTCTTGTCCTTCTTTTCGGAGCCGATGATGCGCGGGTCATCGTCGATCTTGAAGATGAGGCCGCTTTCGATCTTGTTCTGGCTCATGAGGGCCTGTCGGCGTTCTTCGGCGTCCAGGTACATGCTGCGGAACTTGTACATCTTGAAGATCTTTCCGTTCTGGCCAATGCGCTCCTGGCTGAAGAAGGCGGGGCCGGGGCTCTTGCGCTTGATGGCCGGCGCAATGAACAGATACAGGATACCGGTGACCAGGCAGCCCACCAGGCCGCCGACAATATCGGTCAGGCGCTTGAGGGCCAGCTTCCAGGCCGGCGCGAAGCGCACGCTGTTGGTGATGACGCGGTAGCGGCCCACCTTGCCAATGACGGGCTTCTCCCAGTCCGCCATGTTCAGCATGGGGATGTTGTAATGGACGGTGATGCCCATCCGGTTAATGGCCTCGATCAGCTCTGTCGGGACGGTGGTGGCGTCCTCCAGCACGAACAGGATCTCATCGACCCAGGACTGGCGGATGCGCTGAATGATCTTCTCACCATAGCCACGGATGGAATGGCCATCACCCTGGCGGTAGTAACCATCCGGGTAGTCCAGCAGGACCACGCTCTTGACAAAGTAATCGGAGATGACGCCCTCGCCCGTGATGTTCTGCACGGCCCGGTCCATGAGGGCCTCCTTGGTAATGATGACCAGGGAGCGCTTGTTCTTGCCCTTGTTCCGGCTTTTCTTGCGCAGGAAGACCTTCAGGCACAGACGCGCACCATAATCCAGAAAGATAAAAAGGCCCGCGGTAATGGCCACCAGGAGACGGGAGTACACGCCGCTTAAGTGCCCGCCAAACAGGCACACGATGACCAGCACGGTCACGTAGACGATGTACTTGACGACCCAGACAAACTCCTTAAGGTATCCGCGGTGCAGAATATTCTTATGACATTCGGTAAAGAGGGCGACCAGCACCTGGCACAGGATAAAGACGATCACCAGGCGGCGGTTGATGACGGTGGCATAGGGATTCCCTAAGCCAAAACGTATCCAGTAAGCCAGGCAAAAGCTGAATTGCAGCACAACAAGATCCAGGATCAGGAAATCCCAGTGTTTGAGCCAACCCTTCAGCCTGCTGCGATACATGAATAAACGCCTCCTTAAAACCTTAAACTCTGAGCTTAGTACTGCCTATTATAAAATCAACTCCTCCGCGTTCTTTCGGAAGAGCTCATCAAAATACCTTCTATCGACCGATTTGCGGAACCAGTCCACATCCTCGATCGTAATGGGCCGGCGCACGGTAAGATTGTGCATATCCGACGCCACAAACTGGATCAGGCGATCCTTATACAAACGGCGCAACCAGCGCTGATCCTTGTCAAACAGGGAACTGCCGGCCTCCTGAACATTAGACTGCAGCAGCACGCCTTCATCGAGTAACTCCTCCACATATTCCATGCTCTCACGAAGGCAGGCATAACGCTCCAGGTGAGCCAGGATGACGGTGTAGCCCGCCTGCTCCAGCTCCCTAAGATCGCGCAGCAGATCCTCATAGGTGACTTTGGTGGAAAACTCCACCAGCACCACATCCGTATCATTTAAAGTTAAACACTTGCCGGTGGCCAGATCATCCGTCAGGCCGGAATGATAGTACAGCTCCTGGCCCGGCAACACGCGCATGAAATGCTCATACTTGTCCTGGAAACGGGCCCGCGCTTCCTCACACAAAGCCTTGATCTGAGCCCCTGGAATGGGATCCTTCCACGGAAGGTGGTGAGGCGTCGCCACAATAGTACGCACACCACTCTTCCAGGACTCCATCATCATTTGCATGGTGATGTCCCAGTTCTTGGACCCGTCATCGATGCCCGGCAGCACATGCGAGTGGATATCCCACAGCGGTAACGTCTTACTCGGTCTGCTTTGCTTCATGACCATACCCATAGCCGTAGCCGGATCCACCGTAACCGCCATACCCATAGCCGTACTTGGAACCCTCCGCGGCGTAATCATTGTAAATGAAACCTAAAATGTTGCCCTCCGCAAAACGCAGCTGCTCAATGGTATCCGACACCGCCCGGTAATCCGTAACCTTGTGACGCACCACGACCAGATAGCCATCCACCACCTCGGATAGGATGACCGCATCCGTGACCGCCGTCACCGGAGGCAAGTCGATGATGATGTACTCATACGATCCCTTCAGCCGGTTGATGAGCTTCTTCATAGCACTGCTCTGCAGCAGCATGGTAGCATCCGGCGGAATGTGGCCGCCCGGCAGAAGATCGATCTTCCGATCCTCCAGATGCTGCAGGCTCTCCTCCAGCGTAGCCATGCCCGCCAATACGTCCGACAGACCCGGCTTGCCCGGAACCTTAAGCATGCCATCGATGGACGGCTTACGCAGATCGCAATCGATCAACAACACTTTTTTATCCAACTGGCCAAACGAAATGGCCACGTTCAACGCATTGGTAGACTTGCCGTCATGCTGGAACGCGCTGGTCACGCCAATGACGCGGTTCCCCTCACCCGGCAAGGTGAACTGAATATTCGTACGCAGAACACGATACGCCTCCTGTACCGGCCAAGAAGACTTCTCGCTCAGGATCCGATTTCTCTGACGACGGCGCTGCGCCGCGGCGCTGCTTGTACTCTTCTTCTTCGTCGCCATTACTTCTCTCCTTTTTTGGCTGAGCTCTTCTGCTTCTGCCCATACCCATAACCATACTTGCCGCCATACGAACTAGCCGTAGCATGCTCAAAATTCGGAATGGTTCCGATGACCGGCACGCCAAAGTAATCACTCAGCTCTTTCTGATCCTTGACCCTGGTATCCAGCAGCTCCCGGATCACGATGAAAGCCACCGCCACCACGATGCCCAGCAGCATCGCGATCAGCACATTCTTCTTCGTGCTCGGCGAGAACT
This sequence comes from uncultured Eubacteriales bacterium, assembly GCA_900316145.1. Taxonomy (GTDB): domain Bacteria; phylum Bacillota; class Clostridia; order Lachnospirales; family Bianqueaceae; genus RUG159. The sequence goes on along the minus strand of ONBQ01000125.1, from coordinate 11,837 downwards.
TGGCCGTCGGCACCTTAGGATCCGCCACGATCTTCATGGACGTACCCTCAACGATCTCCTCCAGATGGTTCGGCGCGATGCTGGCAATAGCCTCCGCATACGCCTGCGCGATCTGCGGCGAATTCATGGTCACATACACATACACCAGCTGCGTCCGATCCCCGATACTGGTCGACACATAGCTGCGCAGCGAGCCCAGATTCTCCTCCAGGCCGATCTTCTGCGCCGCCTCCTCCAGAATAGGCGCGGACTTGATGATCTCCGCATACGTATAAGTAAGTGACTGCGCCGCGTTCGTATCACCACTGGAAATGGCATTGACATCATCCGCCGTGCCCTCCCTGCGGTTATTAACAAACGCCGTGAAACTACTCCTGTACGTAGGCTCGATCAAAATCTTAGTGTAAAAAAAGCCTGCGACCGCAAAAACAATGGCTGCCACGATCACCAGCCATTTGTGCTGCCACACGACTTTCAATAATGCGAGCAGATCGATCTCGGCCTCAGCCTGCTCCTGCTGCCCGCCCGGTTGCTTAGAAAATACCATTTTAAAGTACTGCCTCTCTTCATGCAAAACTAACTAATTCTAACACTCTTTTTACAGGTTTGCAACAGTAAACTCTTTGTTTATGCACAATTATAAGGATTTTTTAGTGTTTTTTTAGTACGGGTCATGGTGGATCCCGATGATCCCGCATGATTTTATGTGAAACAGCGTGTGACAGAAAGATTTTTGGCTGCGTTAGGTATTCTATTACAGGGAAATGCACAAAAGATGCACAGCGGGTTTTTTGGGGGTTGTTGAGGGCCTGGCATGACGGCATGGATATTTGCTGAGGGCCTGGCGATGACGGCATGGATATTCGCTGAGGGCCTGGCGATGTGCAACAGGGTGTTGCATATCGGGAGGCTTTTGTGAAGCCTTCAGCAGCCCTCCTCTGTCCTTTGGGTCTTAGAGGCTGTTTTTTGTCTCTGAGACCCAAGTGCTCGAGATTTGGGTCTTGAGACGGTTTTTTCGCCTCCAAGGCCCAACATTTTGCGAATAGTTTTCTGTTTCAACGGAAAAAGCCCGCTCTCACGGACATTCTTTTTGAAAGTGTTGGTTGGAAAGGGACGACTACTGCTTCACGCCGGTTTGCTTGGGTCTCAGAAAGAAAAAAAGCTCTTTAAGACCCAAAATCTGAGGGTTTGGGTCTTGAAGAGGGATTTTGGGCATTTAGACCCAAGATGGTGCAGCAGGGTGTTGCACCTATAGCTAATTTCTTCAGATCCATGCCTCTGCCCTTGGGCCTTAGAGACGAAAATAGCTTCTGAGGCCCAAGGGCCTTATAATTTGGGCTCAGAGCTAGTTTTTTGCTTTCATGGCCCAACATTTTGCGAATAGTTTTCTGAATCAACGAGAAAAGCCCGCTCTCGCGGACACTTTTTTTAAAAGTGTTTGTTGGAAACGCACGACTGCAGCTTCACTTTAGTTTCCTTGGGCCTCAGAAGCGAAAAAGACTTCTGTGGCCCAAAAAACAGGAGGCTTGGGCTGGGAAAAGGATTTTTATTGCTGCGGCCCAAGAAGGTGCAGCAGGGTGTCGCACCAGGCGCTGTCCTCTTGTAAATCGTGCAGCAGGGTGTTGCACCTGGCGCTGTCCTCTTGTAAATCGTGCAACAAGGTGTCGCACCAGGCGCTGTCCTCTTGTAAATCGTGCAGTTATTGCACCAGCGCCGCCTCTTGACACTTCCCCTACTCCACATCCACATACGCAGGAAAATGATCCGACAAAGGCAAATAAGAATCATCAATATACCGCTCCATCCGCAGCACGTGCAGGTCGCCGTGGATTAGGATGTGGTCGATGGCGTGCTCGAAAGGCTGAGGGACATAGGGTTCGTAGCCGTCGCCGCCGCACCAGTGGTAGCCGTGATAGGGATAGGCCTTGTCTGCCACGTCATTGGCATGCCTGAAACCGCGTGCGAAGGCGGAGCGGATGGGGTCTGAGTGGTAAGGGCAGTTGAGATCGCCGACGAGGATGGACGGGCAGGCGTACTTCTGTTCATAGAGGGCGATGCGGTCCATGAGCAGACCTAACTGGTAGACGCGGGCGGCGTTGGATCCGGGTTGGAAGGCGGCGTGCGGGTCGTCGGAAGGTTCGTCCTGCATCCACCAGAGGTGGGTCGAGGCGAAGAGGATCTGGCGGCCGGAGGATTTTTCGCGGAAGACGGCGATGTTCCAGGACTTGGAATCGAAGTTGTTGAAGCAGCCATCGTAGCCGGGGCATTCGGACGGGTAGATGCCGAACTCGGAATCGATGAGTTCGAGCTTGTCGGCACGGTAAAGGATGGGCGTATCGCGGCCCCAAAGGGCGGCGTAAGGGGTGCCGTTTCGCTGGAGCTCGCGCATGAGGCATTCCAGCATGAGAGGCGATACTTCCTGGAAACCGATGGCATCGGGCAGGAGCTTGGAGTAGATCGCGGCGAATGACTTTTCGCGGACAGGGGCGGAACAATCCTCGCCGCGGGCGGCCCAGGCCGGGCGGTTCTGGTCGTTGGCCCATTGATTGTTGGACATGAAGCGCATGGTTGGATCTTCCTTTCAAAAACGATCGCCGCGGGAAGCGACGATCGTTTGTATTTAGCAGGCGTGAATGGTGACGCAGGCATCCGGCAGGCCGCTGGCGCTGACTTTGAGTGTCAGGTCCATAGCCTCGCGCGGCGCGCGCAGGACGGCCAGAGCGTAGCCGGCGAAACAGTTGCGCTCGTTGAAGTAGTTCTCCTCGGTGCAGGGGTTGGCGGACCCCAGAACGATGAGTCCGTCGCCCTCGGCCACGAGATGGATGTCATCCGTGATGACCGTGCGGCCTTGGTCATCGGCCACGCGTACCGTGACGTAGGACAGGTCCATGCCATCGGCGCAGATGGTTGCGCGGTCCGGCTCCAGGATGATCCGGGACGGAGTGCCGGTGGTCTCGAGGCAGGTCTTGGGACCGGCCTCGCCGCCGCGGTAGGCGATGGCTTCCACCTTGCCCGGCTCGTAGGGGACGATCAGGAAGGCCTGATACTTCTCTGTCGGAACGCGGCCTTTAGAGACACCGTTCACAAAGAATTCGACCTCTTCGGCATCGCAATAGGCTTCCAGCTGCACGGGCTGACCAATGTACTTGTCCTCGAAGGTCCAGTTGGGGCGGACGTCCTGCCAGTGCCAGCCCATGCCATAGAACGGCACGCCGGTCTTGTCCGGATGGGTGGTAAAGAGATAGATGTTCTTGTCCAGGCCCCAGACGATGCCGCGGTAGTAGCTCTGCGGGCGGCGCTTTAAGTCGAGGTCCAGGTCGCCCTGATAACAGGACAGCCAGGGCCAGCTGCCGACCAGGCCGCGGAAGGTTCCGTCCAGATCCCAGATGACACGACCGGCGCCGGCTTCACCAAGGTTGTCGGTGGCGGTCCAGGTGAAGTCGCCGATGCAGTTGGTGTTGTCCAGAACAGCCTGCCAGTAATCATACATGTGCCAGCTCTGCGTCTCGGTGGCGTGGATGACACGCTCGGGATGCTTCTTGGCGTCGATCGCGTAGCGCGGCCAGAGATAGTTGTAGCCGGAGATGTCCAGGGCAGGGATGGTGTCACGGGTGCCCTCATCCCAGTAATCGTAGTCGCCGACGTGGCCATTGGAGACCTTGCGGTTCTTAAGCTCGTCGCTCATGTCCGTGGTGTGCATCATGCGCACATTCTGACCCTTCGGCGCGACGAAATGATTCATGGAAGAAGAAACAGGGCGGGTCGGGTCCAGCGAGCGGACATAGTCCGCCTGCACTTTGGCCCAGTAGGCGCCGCCCGAATTGCCGTTCATCTCATTGATCTCGTTGCCGATGCTCCAGCTGTAGATGCAGGGGTGATTGCGGTCGCGGCGGACCATCAGGTCCGTATCATACTGCCACCACTGCTCGAAATAGAGGTGATAGTCACGCGCGTTTTTCGCCACGCGCCACATGTCGAAGCTCTCATCCAGCACGTACATGCCGATGCGGTCACAGGCTTCGAGCAGAGCTTCAGAGGGCGGGTTGTGCGCGCTGCGGATGGCGTTGTAGCCCACTTCCTTCAGCTTCTGGATCTTGCGCTCCTCCGCGCGGGGCAGGGCTCTGGCGCCTAACAGGGCATTGTCATGGTGGATGCAGCCGCCCCGTAATTTCACTGGCACACCATTGACACGCATGCCATGGGTGCTGTCGATCTCGATCTGGCGCACGCCGAAATTGAGTGTATGGGTGTCAAGCACTTCATCACCGATGACACGCAGTTCGACCTTGTAGAGATTGGGCTCATCGGCGCTCCACAGCTTCGGTTCTTTCAGTTCGATGGAAAATGCACTCTTCGTCTTGCCCGGGAAGGCATGCACTGTGCGCTCCGCCACTGTCTGCCCGTCAAAGACGACCTGAAGGGTCAGGTTGCCCTCTTCCTTCGCGGTGATGGCAGCCTCGACCTGGATCACAGCCTGCTCCTTGCTCGCCTCCTTGGTGAACAAGAAAACATCCAGCGGATCCAGATACGCCTTGTCGCCGATGAGAAGGGACACTTCACGGTACAGGCCACCGCCGGAGTACCAGCGGCTCGACGGCTGCACGCTGTCGGTCGAAATGCTTAACGTGTTTTCTTCTTTGAGATAGTCCGTGATATCCAGATAGTACGGGGTATAGCCATAGGGATGCAGGCCCAGAAGATCACCATTCAGTGTCACTTCTGTATTCATGTAAGCACCGTCGATGTCCAGGAGCACGGTCTTGCCCGCCCAGGCCGGGTCAAATGAAAAGTTCTTGGTGTACACCCCGCGGCCGGCCGGATAAAAGCCTGTCGAGGCGCCGCTCTCCGCCTTGGGATCACGCGCCTTTTCTATGATAAAATCATCCGGAAGCGACACCGGAGTGCCTTCTGCCGGCGGTCCAAAACGTCTGCCACCCTCGGAACGGGTCCAGTCAAAGTTGAATGGGATCTTAAACATGATACGTACCTCCTTATTGACACGATTATAGCACGGAAAGAGACGGTTTCGCAAGAGACTTGGTTAGTTGTGGACTGTCTGGAATATTACTTTTATTTCCCAGGCAGTGTTTTTCCGCATGGGCACTGTCTGAGATGAATTTAATTGAAGTCCAGGCAGTGCCAAAACAAAAAACACTTGCTGAGAAACACTTTTTATTTCTCAGCAAGTGCCATAAATTACTCTTCGATTGCGGCCTTCTGCTGGTTGATCTCGCGGATCACCTCAGGCGGGAATTTCGCCTTGCGCTGATAGGTGTAAAGGCCGTTCTGCTCCTGCTCCACGTCGGTCAGCTGCGTGTAGCAGAAGCCCATGTGCTCAGGGTTCTTCAGAAGCGCCGTGGTAAGCCCGCGATAGCGCTCGATGAACTCCTCCGCTGTCTTGGGCCCGACGCCATAACCCCAGCCATGCTCGTCATCCGTCCAGCGGATGCCGCCATACTCGCTTACGAACATGGGCTTGACACCGTCATAAGGCACCTCGCCCACGCGGTGATCGTACAGCTCTTCACCTGGAGCGTAGCGCTTGGTATAGATCTCGACACTCTGCTCGTAATCATGGGTGTCATAGATGTCTGTCTCATAGTGATAGCCGCCGCTCGCGTCGATGACGGGACGGGTCTTATCGATGGCCTTGGTCGCGCGATAGGTGGTGGTCAGCGTCAGGCGGCGCAGGCCGTCGCCGGACTCGCCCCAGACCTCGTTGAACGGGCACCAGCCAATGATGGCCGGGCTGTTGAAATCCCTCTCTACGACCTCGATCCACTCTTTCAGGAACACGCCCAACGTGTGCGGGCGGGACGGATCGATGCCCCAGCTCGGCATCTCGCCCCAGCAGAGGTATCCCAACTTATCCGCCCAGTACAGGAAGCGCTGTTCAAACACTTTCTGGTGCAGACGCGCGCCATTGAAGCCCATCGCCATGGAGCGCTCAATGTCCGCCTTCAGCTCTTCATCCGTTGGCGCCGTGTAAATACCATCCGGATAGAAGCCCTGGTCCAGGATCAGGCGCTGGAAGACAGGCTTGCCGTTGATCAGGCACTTCTTGCCATCAAAGGAGATGGTACGCAGGCCGAAGTAGCTTGACACTTCGTCCACGACGGCTGCTCCTGCCATAAGCTTGAGCGCCAGGTCATAGAGCGCTGGATCGCCCGGTTCCCACAACTGTGGATCCTCGACATACAGTGTCAGGCGCGCCCGGTCCCCATCGACCTTCGCCTCGGCCACACCTTTGGAAAAGTCCCCATAGAATGCTTCTACCGCAAGCTTCAGATCTGACAAGCGGGCTGCTCCTTTGATCTTTGCGTCGATCTGCACCAAGCCGTTGGCCGCATCCGGGATCAGCCGCATGCTCTCGATGTACGTCTCCGGCACCCACTCCAGCCACACAGTCTGCCAGATGCCCGTGGTGCGCGTATAGGAGCAATCATGTGAGAAAAAGCGTTCCGACTGCTTGCCATAGGGCTGCCTGCCGCCGCGCTGATGGTCCTGAGCGCACACGACCAGCACGTTTTCACCTTCGGTCAACGCTGCCGTGATATCAAACGTGAAGGACACATAGCCACCTTCATGCGTGCCAACGCTCTGTCCATTGACCCACGCCTCGCAGGCATAGTCCACCGCGCCGAAATGCAGCAATACCCGGCACCCCTCAGCCCCTTCCGGCAAGGTGAAGGATCGTCTGTACCATACGGCCTCCATAAAATCCTTGTGTCCCACGCCGGACAGCTCACTTTCCGGGCAGAATGGCACAGTGATCATCTGCTGATAAGGCTCCTTTTTATTGACGAGCCCCCTGGCACGGCCCGTATCACCCGGGTCGATCTCGAACTCCCAGCTGCCGTTAAGATTCATCCACGTAGGCCGCGAAAACTGCGGACGCGGGTATTCTGAACGAGGAATGCTCATAGCTTTAACCATCCTTTCCAGGCGATATATCCGAAGATCGCCAGCTGCATCAAAGTGAACAACGGCACCAGTACGCGGAACTTTGTTTTCCGGATCTTGTGGTGAAATGTGAACATGCCAAGCAGGCCGCCCAGGCCGCCCATCAAAAACGAACACCACAGTAGCGTTGCCTCCGGCACACGCCACCTCTGATGCACCGCCTTCCACTTGTCCACTCCGAATAAAATGAATGTGATGAGGGACATGACCAGCATGACCCCTAAAAGTATTGTCTCCATGTTATGGAGTATAGCACAGATCGGGTGAAAAGTCAGCAAAGTGTTTTGGGGCGAATATAAAAAGTGCAGCCATGAGTTGCCTCACAGCTGCTTGGAATCATTATCCGATGATCAAAAGCCCGATCATTCTGACCAGGAAGGCCAGCACCCAGGCCACTACACACTGCCAGATCACCACGTTGATGGCCCACTTGTGACCCATCTCCCGGCGGATCGAGGCAATGGCCGCGACGCAGGGGGTGTACAGCAGAGAGAATACCAGCAAGGAAGCTGCGGACAGCGGGGCAAGTGTGGAAGCGACGCCGCCCTTGAACAGAATCTCCATGGTGGAGACGACGCTCTCCTTCGCCATGAAGCCGCTGATAAGCGAGGTGCCGATGCGCCAGTCACCCAGGCCGAGCGGTTTGAGGATCGGCGCGAGCCATCCGGACAGCATGGCCAGGATGCTCTCGCGGGAATCGGTGACCAGGTTGAAATGCAAGTCGAAACTCTTCAGCAGCCATACCACGATGGTTGCGATGAAGATGATCGTGAAGGCGCGCTGCAGAAAGTCCTTCGCCTTCTCCCAGAGAAGCTGTGCCACATTGCGCGCGCCAGGCATGCGGTAGTTCGGAAGCTCCATGACGAACGGCGCGGGCTCGCCTTTGAACAAGGTGCCCTTCAGCAGGAACGCCATGAGGATGCCGGTTAGAATGCCCAGTACGTAAAGACCGATCATGATCAGCGCCTTGTATTGTGAGAAGAAAGCGTTCACAAAGAAGGCATAGATCGGCAGCTTCGCCGTGCAGCTCATGAACGGAGTGAGCAGAATGGTCATCTTTCTGTCACGCTCACTGGGCAGCGTGCGGGTGGACATGACCGCCGGCACCGTACATCCAAAGCCGATCAGCAGCGGCACGATGCTGCGGCCGGACAGACCGATCTTGCGCAGGATCTTGTCCATCACGAAGGCCACGCGGGCAATATAACCGCTGTCTTCCAGCAAGGACAGGAACAGGAACAATGTCACGATGATCGGCAGGAAGCTTAGGACGCTGCCGACACCGTCAAAGATGCCTTCGAGCACGAGGCCCTGCACCGCGGAGTTGACGTGGGCGGCCGTCATGGTCTTCTCCACGAGCCCGCCAAGCGATGTCACACCCAGTTCCAAAAGCTCTTGCAGCCATGCCCCGATGACCTCAAATGTCAGCCAGAACACAAGACCCATGATCACGATAAAGACCGGGATGGCCGTGTACTTGCCGGTCAGGATCTTGTCGATCTTCTCGCTTCGGATGCTTTCTTTGCTCTGGTGAGGCTTGCGGACCGTCTCCTGACAGACCTTCTGAATAAAGGCGAAGCGCATATCCGCGATGGCCGCGCTGCGGTCTAAACCGCGCTCCTTCTCCATCTGCACGATGATATGCTCCACCATTTCTTTTTCATTCTGGTCCAGCTGCAGCTGCTCCATGATCAGCTCATCACCCTCGACCAGCTTGCTCGCCGCAAAGCGCACCGGCAGGCCGGACGCATCCGCATGATCCTGGATCAGGTGGCTGAGCGCGTGAAGACATCGGTGCACCGCGCCGCCATGATCATTCTCATCACAGAAGTCCTGGCGCAGCGGACGCTCCTGGTATTTCGCGACATGGACGGCGTGATCGACCAGCTCATGGACACCCTCATTCTTGGCCGCCGATATCGGAATGACCGGCACGCCAAGCAGGCCTTCCATTGCGTTAATGTCAATGGTTCCGCCATTGGCCGTCACCTCATCCATCATGTTGAGCGCCACGACCATGGGTATCTTCATCTCCAGCAGCTGCATCGTCAGATACAGATTGCGTTCGATGTTCGTCGCGTCCACGATGTTGATGATGCCTCTGGGCTTATCCTCCAGCACGAAGTTTCGGGACACGATCTCCTCACTGCTGTACGGTGACATGGAATAGATGCCCGGCAGATCCGTGATCAATGTCTCCGGATGCCCTTTGATCGGGCCATCCTTCCGGTCGACCGTTACGCCCGGGAAGTTGCCCACATGCTGGTTTGCGCCGGTAAGCTGGTTGAACAGGGTCGTCTTGCCACTGTTCTGATTGCCCACCAGGGCGAAGGTCAGCACCGTGCGCTCCGGCAGCGGATCTCCGCTTCCCTTCGGATGGAACTTGCCGCCCTCGCCAAGGCCCGGATGCGGCGTCTTTCTTCTTTGCGCTTCTTTCGCCGGCTCTTCCGAGTGCTCCGCGATCTCTTCGACCTCGATCTTCTCGGCCTCCGCCAACCTCAGCGTCAATTTATAACCATGGATCAGCAGCTCCAAGGGATCTCCCATCGGGGCATACTTCACCACCATAACTTCTGCTCCTGGGATCACACCCATGTCCAGAAAATGCTGGCGGAGCGCTCCATCGCCCCCAACGCTCTGGATCCTGGCCTGTGCCCCGATCTTCAGATCTTTGAGTGTCATTTTTTCTCCTTATATATATGAGTGTTGGTTTGTCATCTTAGATCATAATCTTAAGGATGGCAATTACCACAAGGTGAGTAACCTTCATCGATTAAGTCCTGCCGCGTGCAATGGACGAACCACTTATTCTCTTCAGCCATTTGGTCGGTTACGGAATGGCAGTTCGGATAATGGAACTTCTTCGTGTTCAGATTCGCCACGTAGTCGTGTTCTGCCGAGGCAGACCTCGTGATCTCTTTGGAACTCTCTTCCGCCTCTTCCGTGGTCTCTTCGTCTGGAATCTCCACGACGCGGTGGTTTGCTCCGGTCATATAATCCAGCTCGATGCCCGGCTGCACATTATAGCAAAACGCGCAGATGGAGATCGTAGTATCCTCCAGGGAAAGCGCTTCTACCAACACGCCGCGGCAAAGCAACTCGTCATTCTGGAAATATGGCGTGCAGCGATACAGCACATGATGTCCCGTATCCTTGATGTAATTAAGGACCCGATCCTCATAGCCGTTCATGCCGCTCGAATTGAGCAGTGCCGTGCCCGTGACCAGGTTCTCCTCCGTCGCGTTCAGACCGGAGAAAGCGTACATCAGCATGTGACAACGACGGTACAAGGCGCCGTCGGAATCCTTGATCAGATCCTTATAGAAATTCTGATCCCATCCCGTCGGGTGGACCTCGCTGATGCTGCCCCGCTTGGCGGTCGGCAGCGTTTCCGGACCAGCCAGCATCATGACCGCGCCAACGCGGCCCAGTTCATCCAGCGGGCTCAGCCAGATCTGCGAATCCGCGATCTCATCACCTTCCAGATACGGCACGCCGTCGTTGATGGTGACGGAAGCTTTTTCTTCATAGGCAGGCACTTCATCCAGGGCAAGAGCCGGCCGCGGAACCTCCACCAGGAAGGTATCGACCGGACTGTCCAGCTGGACCTGATCGCCCGGAGTTTCGGATTCTTCTTCGATCACGATCTCTTCTGAAGACTCTTCTACTGAGGATTCCTCTACGGAAGAGTCTTCTTCAGACGATTCTTCTTCCGACGATTCTGCGACGACCTCCAAAGATTCTTCTTCCGAAGACTCTTCTTCCGAAGATTCCTCGGAACTCTCTTCTTCTGAAGATACTTCCTTCGTGCTCTCTGACGTGTCAGCTGATCGTTTTGTGGAACACGACGTGAAGATCAGCATCGCAATCAGGATCAAGCACAGCAATGATCTTCTCATAGTTATTCTCCCCTTTGAACGTCTTAATTAGAATCCAGCCTCCCAGTCGAACTTGCGGTCTCTCCAGTAGTATTCTTTATCATGCTGGCCAAGCTCCCGCAGAACGCGGCAGGGAACGCCCACTGCCAGCACATTTTCCGGGATGTCTCGGGTCACGACACTGCCTGCTCCGATGACCGCATTGTCACCGATGTTGACGCCTGGCAGGATGACCGTGTTAGCCCCGATCCATACATTGTTGCCGATGTGGATCGGAATGGAATAATGAGTGCCCATCAGGCGGATCTCCGCATCCATGGGGTGGCCTGTCACCGCGATAGTGACGTTCGGGCCGATCATGACATGATCGCCGATCCAGACCTCTCCATCATCCACGATGGACAGGTTGAAATTGGAATAGAACCCCTCTCCCAGGTGAACATTGGTGCCATAGGACATGTGCACCGGAGATTCCATCCAGAACCGCTCACCATGGCTGCCCAGGATGCTGTGCATGATCTCCCGCTTCTTGGCCACATTCGTGGGACGGGTGTTGTTGTAATCAAACAGTTTCTCTTTGCACTCCTGGCGCTGACGGAACAGCTCCTGCTCTAACGCCTGGTCTACCGGATCGGTGTGTCGCCATTCGGTAAAAACCATGCCGGCCTTCATTTTTTCTTCTAAAGTCATGATGTCTCCTTACGTTTCATACATTCCCATCTATTATATGCTAAAGAAGGGGAAATGTAAATCACTAGTTGGGTTCGGTTTTTATACTTTAAGACGTTCAAAGTCTATGGCGGACCCACTGAATTTGCTTAAGTTGCTTTTATGTGGGTATGATATTCAATGCCAGACCCACTGCTTTTCCAAATAAGCTTTTTGGGTATGCCCTCTATACAGCAGCAAGACCCACTAAAATCTGAAATCCGTGCTTTTTGTATGCTCCAGCGTTTCATGACAGGCATACCAAAATCGGGAATCCAGGTTTTATGT
>ONBQ01000124.1 GCA_900316145.1 uncultured Eubacteriales bacterium | reverse complement strand
TCGTTACCTTACGATGTAAAAATCTCCTTACCGTACAATGTCAAAAAGTGCTTACCATACAATGTAAAAAAGTGCTTGACATTTGCAAAGCTCAAGAACGGCACCCGGCCCAACTAAACTCCTTAAACAAAGAACCCCCTCAGCAAAACCTTGCAGATCCGAAAGATCTGAGGTTTTGCGGTGGGGGGTTCTTTGTCATTTATCTGTGACGATGCGGACGGCGGGGGATTGTACGCCGGCTGCGGCGAGGGCTTCTGCGATGTCCTGGATCAGGGCAAAGTAGACATCCCAGTAGTCAGATGTGACGCACCAGGCGCGGACGATGTATTCGGTCGCTTCGTTGGTGGCGCCGCTGGCCTGCGCAAAAGGCGCGGCCGGGTCGTCTATGACCTTTTCGTTGGCATTCATGACTTCCTTCATGATGTCCTGGACCTTCTTGGGCGATTCGCTGCGGGCGGTGGTGAAGACAAGGTCTACGCGGCGTTTGCCTTCGCGGGTGTAGTTGATGATGTTGCCGTTCATCAGAGGTCCGTTCGGGATGATGACGGTGCGGTTGTCGATGGTCAGAAGTTCGGTGTAGAACAGGGCGATCTTCTTGACGAAGCCTTCTTCTCCGGCGCCGCTGATGTAGTCATCGACGTTGAAGGGGCGGAAGATCAGGAGCATAAGGCCGCCGGCTAAGTTGGACAGGGAGCCTTGCAGAGACATGCCGATAGCCAGACCGGCAGAGGCAAGGACTGCTACGATGGAGGCCATGGGTACGCCCAGAATGCTGATCAAGGACAGGACCAGCAGCGTGTACAGACCGAACTTGACGAAGTTGGTGATGAAGCGGTGGACGGTGGGATCCAGTTCATCCAGTTTCTTGACCTTTCCAAGCAGTTTGCACAGCTTGGAAATGACGATCTTGCCGATAATGAATACGGCAAGAGCCAATAACAGCTTGCCGCCTACTGTGACGGCCAGGTCTTGCAATTTGTTTAAGAATTCCATACAGTTCCCTCCTTTAGTTTGATGAAGTAACGGTATTTCTGGCTTCAGTATAATGGAAAACCCCCTTGAAAGCAAGGGGGTAATTTGATTCGGTCAGGCGCTGAGCTGGGAGGTGTAAAGCTGCCAGTACAGACCTTTCTTTTGCATCAGCTGATCATGGCTGCCGCTTTCCGCGATGACACCGTCGGAGATGTACATGATGCGGTCACAGTCTTTGATGGTAGACAGGCGGTGGGCCACGACGAAGGAGGTGCGGTTCTTGAGCAGTTCCTTGATGCCTTCCTGCACCAGGATCTCCGTGTTGGTATCGATGGAGGAGGTCGCTTCGTCCAGGATCAGGATGCGCGGGTCAGCCAGAAGGGTGCGGGCGAAGGAAAGCAGCTGGCGCTGTCCGGCGGAAAGAACATCGCCTCGTTCATCGACTTCTGTGTAGTAGCCGCGGGGCATCTTCCGGATGAATTCGTCCGCGTGCACGCGCTTAGCGGCCGCGATGCATTCCTCATCCGTGGCGTCCAGTCGGCCGTAGCGGATGTTTTCGATGATGCTGCCGGAGAAGATGAAGGTATCCTGCAGCATGATGCCCATCTGAGAGCGGATGGATTTGAGTGTGGCGTTTGCGATATCATGGCCATCGATGGCGACCTCGCCGCTCTTGATGTTGTAGAAGCGGGAGATGAGGTTGATGATGGTGGATTTGCCAGCGCCTGTCGGACCGACCAGCGCGATGCTTTCACCGGCTTTTGCGGTGAAGGATACGTTTTTCAGGATCGGACGGTCTTTCTCGTATTCGAAGACGACATCATCAAAGGTGACTTCGCCCTGGATCTCCGGCAGCACTTCGGCGCCTTCCGGATCGGTAACGGAGACCGGTTCATCCATCAGCTGGAAGATGCGCTCCAGATACGAAACAGTGTTGATCATCTGGTTGTAATAGTTGGACAGGTTCTGGATCGGAGCCCAGAAGCGGTTGGCGTAGCTGGTCATCGCGATCAGGACGCCCAGCGCGATGGAATCACGCAGGTAGTAGACGCCGATGAAGTAGATGGCAAACTGGACCACGCGCTGCAGCACGAAGGTGATGGGCCAGATGCTGTGGTTGATCGTGACGGCGTGCAGGAAGGAATCCCGGGCTTCTTTGGCGAGACCGCGGTTGATCTCTGCATTGTAGGCTTCGCGGGCAAAACTTTGCGTGACGCGCTCGCCATTGATGCTTTCCGCCAGGTAGGCCGTGAAGTTGGAGTGTTTGTTGGCCTGCAGCTGCCAGGCACGGCGCTGCGCACGTTTGATGGAGAAAATGTAGATGGCGAAGACGGGCAGACCGGCAAAGACGACCAGCGTCAGCCTTACGTGGAGGCTCAGCATGAAGACAACGATCAGGATCATGTTGACCAGTTCCAGTAAGATGTTGATCATGCCGTTGGTCAGGAAGTCCGATACAGAGTTGACATAGTTGATGACGCGGACCAGGATCTTGCCATGGGGGCGGCTGTCGAAATAATCGAAGGGCAGTTCCTGCAGGTGGACGAACAGGTCGGTGCGGATGTCCTTGACGATGGACTGGCCGGCAATGGCGGTAGCCCGGCTGCGCATGCGGTTGCAGATGGCCTGGATGATGACGGTGGATACGATCAGGGCACCGGCGATCAGAAGGCTCTTCACGGCGCGGTTCGGAATGTAGACATCGATCGCGTTGCGGGTGAAGAGGGGCAGCAGCAGGCCGCAGACAGAAGAGATCAGAGAGAAGCAGAACGCGCGGATCAAAAGACCCTTATAGCGCTTGATGTAACCAAAGCTTCGGATGAGATGTTGAGCATTAAACTCGGTCTCCAGCGTTTCATCGACGTTGAATTTGTTGCGGGCCATTATGCATTCACCTCCTCGGGAATACCCTGTTGAATATTATATACATGATAGTAGTAACCCTTTTTCGCCAGCAGTTCTTCATGTGTGCCGGATTCCGTGATGCGGCCGTTCTCCAGAATATAGATGCAGTCCGCGTTCTTGACGGAGGTGATACGCTGGGCTACGATCAAGGTCGTAGCCTTCTTGGAGCGCTCGCGCAGATGCTTCTGGATGTACTGCTCCGTTTCCATATCGACCGCGGAGGTGGTATCATCCAGAACCAGGATCGGCGCGTTCATGGCCAAGGCGCGGGCCAGCGCCAGACGCTGCTTCTGTCCGCCGGAAAGGCCCATGCCTCGCTCGCCGACGATGGTGTCATAGCCATCCGGCAGCTTGCGGACGAAGCTGTCGGCATCTGCGTCAACGGCGGAAGCGTAGACGTTTTCGACCGGGGTGTCCGGGCAGCCATAGGCGATGTTGGACTCTACGGTATCGGAAAACAGGAAGACATCCTGCAGGGCGATGCCGATGTTGCGGCGCAGATGCTCCAGCTCATACAGACGGACATCGACACCGTCCACACGCACGGCGCCGGATTTGACATCCACGAAACGGGTGAGAAGGTTGAACAGAGAACTCTTGCCGGAACCGGTTGGGCCCATGATGCCGACGGTGGAGCCGGCCGGGATGTGCAGGTTGATATCGGTCAGGATCGGGTTGCCATCGAAGGAAAGGGTAGCATGGTCAAAATCGATATCGCCCTGGATCTCGGTGGATTCGACCGGATGGTCCGGGCTGTGGATCTCAACGGTGGAGTCATAGAGCTCATGCACACGCTCGCAGGAAACGCGGAAGCGCTGCAGGTCGTTGATCAGGAAGCCCAGCTGGGACATGGGGGCATTCAGCATCCAGCTCATGCCGGTGAAGATGACCAGCTGACCAACGGTGATCTGGCCCGCGATCGCAAGCAGGGAGCCTACGATAACGGCCGTCGCGTTGATGGTGTTGGATACCGTCTCCAGAATCGGAGAGTAGGTGACCCAGGTCTTGTTGGCCTTCAGCTGCAGATCAAAGTATTTATTGTTTTCCTTGTGGAACTTTTCGATCTCAAACGGTTCTCTTGCAAAGGCACGTACGACACGGTTACCGGAGATATTCTCCTGGACGACCGTATTCAGACGGGACAGCTGCTGTCTGGCTTCACCGAAGATGGGGCGAACGACGCGGCCCATGCGCAGCGCGGTAATGCAGGCGATCGGCGCCAGGACCAGCTCACAAAGGGTGAACTTCCAGCTGACGGAAAAGAACACAATCAGGACGACGACCAGCATGACGATGGAGTCGAACATCGCGTAGGAGACCCAGCCGATGAAATGGTTGCAGACATCCACGTCACCGGAACACTTGTTGATCAGGTCACCGGAACGGTTGCTTAAGAAAAAGTCGCGGGTCTGCAGGCCCAGTTTCTGATACAGCGCGTTGCGCAGGTCAAACGTAACCTTTTGAGAAGCCTGCTCGCGGAACAGGTTGGACAGGAAACGGGACACCGCGGCAACCAGACCTACGACCAGAGTCAGGATCAAAAGAGGCATCAGCTGCCTCATGACCGTACCGGTCGGGATCGCGTGATCCTCAAACATAGGCGTCAATACGTCATCCGCGATGCGGCTGATGATGACCGTGTTGAACGCCAGGAGTCCGTTAAAGACAACGGACAAGATATAAGCGGCGTACAATTTGTACTTGGATCTGCCCAGGAACGAGAAGATCCATCTTGCTTCGTGCATTGTGTTTCTCCTTACATTTTCCCTTCTTATAAAGAGGGTTTTTTGACACTCTGAGGACTTTACCATAATTATAAAAAAAAGCAACCCCTTTCCAGGGATTGTTTCGGAAAGTCCAAAAAAAGTTCGGATAATGCAAAAGCTCCGGTTCGTGCCGGAGCTTTCACAAAAGAGAAGGGAATGTATGACAAAAATATAAGGGAAGATCGATCAGTTGCCGAAGCTCTGAGACTGTGTCGGCATCAGAGACGGCACGTATTCACCGACGGTGACTTCGATATCACCCTGCTCCCCGTTACGGACGATGGTAAAGGTCAGTTTACCGTCTACGCCGGCTTCCTGGACCATAGCCTTGACATCATCCGTAGAGGTGATCTCCTGACCGTTGACCTTCAGGATCAGGTCACCGCTCTGAAGACCGGCCTTCGCGGCAGCAGAATCCTCGGTCACGCTGTAGATGTAGGTGCCTTGCTCAAGAACATGATACATGCGGGCCATCTGCTCGGTGCGGATATCCAACAGGGAAACGCCCAGGTAGGCCTTGCCCTTGGTATAACCATAGTTGAGCAGATCATCCAAGATCTCCTGTACGCTGTTGATCGGGATCGCGAAACCGATGCCTTCGACATCTTCGCCCTCGGACTTGGCTACGACCAGACCGATCAGCTGTCCCTGATCATTGAACAGGCCGCCGCCGGAGTTGCCAGGATTGATAGCGGCATCCGTCTGCATCAGCGTCATGGCCTTGCCATCGATGGTGATCTCACGGTTCAGGGAACTTACGATACCCTGCGTTACGGTGCCGCCCAGCTGACCCAGCGGGTTGCCGATCGCGACAACGTTTTCACCCAGGTTGACCGCGTCAGAATCACCGAAGGAAGCTACGGTCAGACCGGACGCGTCGATCTTCAGCAGCGCGACATCCAGCTGATCATCCCGGCCGACGAGCTTGGCTTCATAGGATGTGCCATCCGTGGTCGTGACGGTGATCTGCGTCGCGTCCTCAATGACGTGGTTGTTGGTGATGATATAACCATCCTCCGAAACGATGACACCGGACCCGGCGCCGGAGGCTACGTACTGCTGCATGTAGTTACCGGTCTGGACATATTCCGTGGTGATCTCTACGACAGCGTCAGCCGCGTAAGAGACGATCTCTTCCGTAGAAAGAGACTGTCCGTTGGACTTGGTAGAAAGCGCCAGAGAGGCGGTAGAGTTCTTTTCTGTAGTGGAAGACTGTGCTTTGTTCTCGGTCTCCGATTTCTCTTCGGTGTCTTTATTGAAGGGGAATACGCCGTTGCCGATCTCGGAATCTTCCTCTTCGGAAGAACCCTCCTGATCAGGCGTCTGACCGAAGGAACCATTACCTTCCGGCATTTCGCCATCTTCCGGCATCTGGCCAAAGCCCTGACCTGGCTGCATCTGCCCATTCTCACCGGGACCTCCAAACGGGAACTGGTCTTGGGTGTTCTCAGCCGTCTGAGCAGCTGCTGTGTCTTTGTTCAACGCACTGTACAAGGCGCTTCCGCCAAATCCGGCGGCACTGCCGATCACCAGTGACGCGGCAATGATACCGGCCGCGAATCCGACCCGTTTGCCCTTACCGGACTTTTTCTTTGGGGCCGCTTCCGGAACGGTGTAGCGGGGTTCCATAGTGGTTTCCTGCTGCAAAGGCTCTTCCTGTGTGAGATTCTGGGTATCTGTGGATTGCTCATTTTCATTTATAAAGAAATTATTGTTTTCTAACATGATCCTTGACCTCCTGTGTTTTTCTTTTGATGCCTCATAGTATAGGGGGTAATTATGAATGGGGAATAGATAGTTTTTAACCAATTCGGGAAGGAAATGTGAATAAATTTTGAAGCAAGACGCATTTTTAGAACATGGATAAATTAATGAAATAACATTGGCTGAACATGCTTTAAGTAACTGGCAAAAATGAAAAAGCCCCCGGGCTCCGAGTTTTCGGAATCCGGGGGGATATTTTTGTATAAAGCATTATTCGACCGCGTCCATGCCGGCCTGGATCGCTGCCATGTTGGCATCGAACAGGTTGGCCTTGCGGGCCGGGATGACCTTGTGCAGGGCATCCGGCAGGCCTTCGATGGAGATGCAGCCGGTCTTCTTGATGATCGCTCCTAAGAGGATCATGTTGGCCAGCGTCGGGAAGCCCATGTCCTTGGCCATCTGCGTGGCCGGGATGTAGAAAGCCTCGACATCGTCCCGCTCGACCTTGCGGCTGATGAGGGAAGAATCCACGAAGATCTGGCCGCCGGGGACCACGTCCGCCTCATACTTGTCCAGAGAGGGCAGGTTCATGACCATCAGCACGTTCGGGTGCTGAACGATGGGAGAACCGACCGGCGTGTCAGAAAGGATGACATTGCAGTTGGCGGTACCGCCGCGCATTTCCGGGCCGTAGGAGGGCAGCCAGCTAAGCTCGCGGCCTTCCAGAAGGCCGGCATAGGCAAGCACCTTACCGGAGAAAAGAAGTCCCTGTCCGCCGAAACCGGCGATGATGATTTCATGATCAGCCATGACTTATTCCTCCTTGCTCTTGTCGCGGTATACGCCCAGCGGATACTGCGGCAGCATTTTCTCTTCGATCCAGTTCAGGGCGTCCTGCGGTGTCATGCCCCAGTTGGTCGGGCAGGAGGAGACGACCTCGATCAGAGAGTAGCCCTTGCCTTCCACCTGGTTCTGGAAGGCCTTTTTGATGGCCTTCTTGGCCTGACGGACATGCTGAACATTGTTGACAGTGACGCGCTCCAGATAGTAGGGCGCTTCCAGGGTCGCCAGCAGCTCACAGATGTTGATGGGGTAGCCCTGGGTCTCTGGATTACGGCCATAGGGAGAGGTCTGGGTGACCTGGCCGACCAGAGAGGTCGGGGCCATCTGGCCGCCGGTCATACCGTAAATGGCGTTGTTGATGAAGATGATGGTGACGTTCTCGCCGCGGGCAGCGGTGGAAACAGTTTCGCAAAGGCCGATGGAGGCCAGGTCGCCGTCACCCTGATAGGCGAAGACGATATTGTCCGGCAGCGCGCGCTTGACGCCGGTGGCGACAGCCGGAGCGCGGCCGTGAGAAGCCTCGATCATATCGCAGGCGAAGTAATCATAGGCCATAACGGAGCAGCCGACAGGGGCGATGCCGATGGTGCGGCCTTCGATGCCCAGCTCATCGATCGCTTCCGCGACCAGACGGTGTACGATACCATGGGTGCAGCCCGGGCAGTAATGCAGGACCGCATCGGTCAATGCTTTGGGTTTTTCAAATACGACCATGACTTAGTTCTCCTTTCCCGCGAGATTTTTGATGGCTTCCAGTACTTCATCCGGAGACGGGATCATGCCGCCCACGCGGCTGCACAGTTCGACCGGCTTCTTGCAGCGGATGGCAAGCTCGATGTCTTCCTGCATCTGGCCCATGTTCAGCTCGACAGACAGGAAGACCTTGACCTTATCGGCCGCCTCCTGCAGCGGCTTCTTGGGGAATGGCCATACGGTAATGGGACGGATCATGCCGACCTTGATGCCCTGGGCTCTCGCTTCGACGATGGCGTTGCGGGAGACGCGGGCGGTGATGCCGGTGGAAACGACGCAGACTTCAGCATCTTCCATCATGAACTCTTCCCACATGCACTCGGTCTCTTCGATGACTTTATAGCGGGCGAAGCGGTCCAGATTGGTCTGCTCCAGTTCCGCCGGCTTCAGATACAGAGAATTGATGATGTTGTGCTCACGCTCGCCCTTGGTACCGGTGACAGCCCAGGGCTTTTCCTCGACCTTTTCCACTGGATCCGGCAGGACGACCGGCTCCATCATCTGGCCCATGGTACCATCGGCCAGCAGCATGGCGGGCATGCGGTATTTCTCGGCCAGTTCAAAAGCCTTGGAGGTGAGGTCTGCCATTTCCTGCACGCTGGAGGGGGCGAAGACCAGGACGTGGAAATCACCATGTCCGGGACCGCGGGTGGCCAGAAAATAATCGGACTGGGAAGGCTGGATGCCGCCCAGACCCGGGCCGCCGCGCTGGACGTTGACGATCAG
>ONBQ01000078.1 GCA_900316145.1 uncultured Eubacteriales bacterium | reverse complement strand
CTATCGTGCTGAAGCAGTATGAGGACCTGGCCGAACTGATGCGCGAGCGCAAAAAGAAAGGCCGTCCCTTCACCTTTTATCATTATATGCCGGACCTGTCCGGCGGTCCGTGCATCTACAAGCGCATTTCCGGCTGCGGCTCCGGTACCGAGTATATGGCGGTCACCCCCTGGGGCGATCTGTACCCGTGCCACCAGTTCGTCGGCGAGGAGAAATTCAAGCTGGGCGATATCTGGAATGGAGTCAGCAACACCGCTATCCAGGAGGATTTCGCCTCCTGCAATGTCTATGCCCGTTCGGACTGCAAGGATTGCTGGGCCAGACTCTATTGCTCCGGCGGCTGCGCAGCCAATGCGTATCACGCCACCGGTGATGTGCGCGGCGTATATCAATATGGCTGCGAACTGTTCCGCAAGCGTATGGAGTGTGCGTTGACCCTTGCCATCGATGATCAACTGGAAGAGTGATGAATACACCGATCTATGATTTCGTGAAACGATATGCCGCGTCCTGCGCCGGGCGGCTTCATATGCCCGGACACAAGGGGCAAGGCCCCTTGGGCGTGGAAGCGCTGGATATTACAGAAGTGGATGGTGCGGACAGCCTTTATGAGGCATCCGGCATCATCGCCGAGAGCGAAAGCAATGCTTCCGCCCTCTTTGGATGCCCCACGTTTTATTCCACGGAAGGATCCTCGCTGGCCATCCGGGCCATGCTGTTCTTATCCGGCGCGAAGAAAGTGCTGGCCGGACGCAACGCGCATAAAACATTTTTAAGCGCGGCGGCATTGCTGGATCTGGATGTGGCCTGGCTGTACCCGCTGCCCGGTGATTCCTATCATGCATGCAGCGTCACGACAGAGAGGCTGGAGCAGCGCATCCTGGAAGAGCAGCCGGACGCGGTCTACCTGACCAGTCCGGATTATCTGGGCCATATGGCAGATGTGAAAAGCCTGGCGGAAGTCTGCCATCGTCATCACGTCCTGCTTCTGGTGGACAATGCCCATGGAGCCTACCTGAGGTTTCTTGCGGAATCTCTCCACCCTATGGATCTTGGCGCGGATATGTGCTGTGATTCCGCCCACAAGACCTTGCCGGTACTGACCGGCGGCGCGTATCTGCATGTGCGGCCGCAGTGGGCTGGCAAGGCCAAGCAGGCCCTTGCACTGTTCGGTTCGACCAGTCCGTCGTACCTGATCCTGCAGTCGCTGGACCTGGCCAATCGTTATCTGGAAAGCTATAAAGACCGGTTGGCAGCTTATCTTCCTGAAGTGGAGGCGTTGCGCCAGGCGTTGAGTGAGCAGGGCTTCAGCCTGGTCGAGGAAGAACCTCTCAAGATCACGATAGCGGCCAAAGCCTATGGATATACGGGAGATGCGCTGGCTGACCTTCTGAAACAGCAGGGGATCTTTGTCGAATTCTATGACCCGGATTTCCTGGTCATGATGTTCACCCCGGAAAATGGCAGCCTGGAGCAGGTCCGGACCGCGCTCTGCAGCATTCAGAAAAAGGAACCCATCCGGGGCCATATCATTCCGCCGTATCCGCCTGCGCGGGCTATGTCTGTCCGGGAAGCGGTCCTGTCACCGTCAGAAAGGCTGGCGGCGCCTATGTGCATAGGACGCGTGCTGGCGCAGACAACGGTCGGCTGCCCGCCGGCCGTACCCATCATCATGAGCGGAGAGATCGTAGATGAAAACGCGCTTCGGTTTTTCGATTATTATGGGATCCGGGAACTGGAAGTTGTTATAGATAAGGGATAAAGGAGTTTTATCATGCCTGAGACCATCACGTCCAAGGAACTGGATGTCCGGGGATCGCGTCTTCAGAACCGCAAGTTCCAGCAAGTGATCGATCTGGTCAAGGAAGGCAAGGTCGATCTGAACCACAAGATCTCCCATACATTTCCGATGGAGAAGGCCCAGGAAGCCTTTGATTTCGCCGACAGCGGCGATCCTTCCATCAGAAAGATCGTACTGACCATGGCATAAAAAAACACACGGCATTTTATAAGCCGTGTGTTTTACTTTTAGTTCAGACTGTAAAGCATCTTGGTGTAGCTGGGCAGAGGCCAGTATTCTTCACCGATCAGCATTTCCAGCGCGTCGACCGTGGTGCGCAGTTCTTTCATGAGCGGAATGACGCAATCACGGTAATAGGCCGCCTCAAACAGCGGATCACTGGACGGATGCGCCTTCTGCGCGCTGATCAGCGCCTCGTTTTTCTCATACAGGGCTGACATGTGCTCGGAGATGCGGGTCAAGAGGTTTTCTTCCGCCTCGCTGGGGATGCCTAAGGATTTCTTGGTGGAAAGAGTTTCGCCCAACAGGTGGCTGTAGCGGATGCAGGCCGGCATGATATTCTTGGATACCATGTCAAACATAGTCAGCGCTTCGATCTCAATGGTGCGGGAGTAGGTATCCAGATAGATCTCGTAGCGGGAGTGGATCTCCTCAGAAGTGTAGATCTTATGCTTGGTAAAGAGCTGGACATTCTTCTCATTGATAAAGTAGGGAAGGGCATCGACCGTAGTCTTTAAGTTCAGCAGACCGCGGGATTCAGCCTCTTTGATCCATTCATCGGAATAACCATTGCCATTGAAAATGATGCGCTTATGCTCACGCAGCGTATCGACGATGAGCTTGTGCAGCGTGGTGTTGAAATCCTCCGCCTGCTCCAGGATATCCGAGAACTGGGACAGTTCTTCCGCCACGATGGTGTTCAGGATGACGTTCGGCGCGGAAATGGACTGTGTCGAACCCACCGAGCGGAATTCGAACTTGTTGCCGGTGAAGGCAAAGGGCGAGGTGCGGTTGCGGTCCGTGGTATCCCGCGGGAAACGGGGAAGGATATGTACACCGACCTTCATTTCGGACTTATCGACCGCGGCTGCTTCATCATCATCCAGCAGGGAGCGCAGGACTTCTGTCAGTTCATCCCCCAGGAACATGGAGATGATGGCCGGCGGCGCTTCGTTGGCGCCCAGACGATGGTCATTGCTGGCGCTTGCTACGGAGATGCGCAGCAGATCCTGATATTCATCGACGGCTTTGATGACCGCCACCAGGAAGAGCAGGAACTGCGCGTTTTCTTTGGGAGAATCCCCCGGCTCCAGCAGGTTGACACCGGTATTGGTGGAAATGGACCAGTTGTTATGCTTGCCGGATCCGTTGACCCCGGCAAAGGGTTTTTCATGAAGCAGGCAGGCCAGACCATGACGCTGAGCCACGCGCTTCATCATTTCCATGGTGAGCTGGTTGTGGTCCGTGGCCGTATTGGTATCGGAGTAGATGGGGGCCAGTTCATGCTGGGAAGGCGCGACTTCGTTGTGCTCCGTCTTGGCCAGAACGCCCAGCTTCCAGAGCTCTTCATCCAGTTCCTGCATGAAGGCAAAGACCCGGGGCTTGATGGTGCCGTAATAGTGGTTCTCCATCTCCTGTCCCTTGGGCGGCTGCGCGCCAAAGAGGGTGCGGCCGGTAAGGATGAGGTCTTCGCGCTGGTTGTACAGATCCCGGTCGATCAGGAAATACTCTTGTTCCGGGCCGACGCTGGTGGTGATATGGGTTACATCTTCGTTGCCGAAAAGCTTCAGGATGCGCAGGGTCTCCCTGTTCATCAGCTCCATAGAACGAAGCAACGGTGTTTTTTTATCGAGAGAAGCCCCGCCGTAGGAATAGAAAACGGTCGGGATGCAAAGCGTATTGTCCTTGATGAAAGGGTAAGAGGAGGGATCCCATACGGTGTAGCCGCGGGCCTCAAAGGTGGCGCGCAGACCGCCGTTCGGGAAGCTGGAGGCATCGGATTCACCCTTCACGAGCTCCTTGCCGGAGAATTTCATGATCACCTGACCGCCCTTTTCAGGAGAGATAAAGCTCTCATGCTTCTCAGCTGTGATGCCGCTCATGGGCTGGAACCAGTGAGTATAATGGGTGCAGCCCATTTCGATGGCCCAATCCTTCATAGCGCGGGCTACCACATCAGCAATAGCAGGGTTCAGCTTTTTGCCGATCTCCATAGTGCGTTTTAAGGCTTTATAGGTATCCTCCGGAAGCCGTTCGCGCATGACCTGATCATTGAAGACCATGCTGCCGAACAGTTCTTCGATTCTGCTCATTTGGTCAATTCTCCTTATATTTTGAATAGTTTTATTATAAACATCCAGCGATTTGTTAGCAAGGTTTTTCTTGTGTCCTCAGCGTAGATATTTTATAATGAAGTTACTGTTTTTGCAGTAGATTTTACCGAAAGAGAGCGTTAACCATGACCCAGGAAACCATCATCGTTCTTGACTTCGGCGGCCAGTACAACCAGCTGATCGCGCGCCGCGTGCGTGAATGCGGCGTCTATGCCGAGGTCCTTCCCTATACAAAAAAACTGCCCGAACTGCTGGAGAAAAACCCCAAGGGTATCATCTTCACCGGAGGCCCGAACAGTGTCTACGATCCGGCCTCGCCTCATTACGATCCCGCCATCTTTGAGGCTGGCATCCCGATCCTCGGCATCTGCTACGGTTCCCAGCTGATGGCCTGGTCTCTGGGCGGTAGCGTCGAGACCGCGCCGGTCAGCGAGTATGGTCATACCGAGGTTTCCGTGGACCGGGCGTCCGTGCTGTTCAAAGATATAGAAGCAGACAGCACCGTCTGCTGGATGAGCCATACGGACTACATCGCGTCTGTTCCTGATGGCTTTCGCATCACCGCTTCCACGCCGGTATGCCCGGCAGCGGCCATGGAGGATGCCTCCTGCAAGCTCTATGCGACCCAGTTCCATCCGGAGGTCATGCATACCCGGGAAGGCATGAAGATGCTGAGCGCCTTCGTTTACGACGTATGCGGCTGCAAGGGCGACTGGGAAATGGGCTCCTTCGTGGAAAACAGCATCACCTCTCTCCGGGAAAAGATCGGAGGCGGCAAGGTCCTGTGCGCCTTATCCGGCGGGGTGGATTCCTCCGTCGCGGCAGTCCTGCTTTCCCGCGCGGTGGGCAAGCAGCTGACCTGTGTCTTCGTGGACCATGGCCTGCTGCGCAAGGACGAGGGCGACCAGGTCGAGGCCATCTTCGGCCCGAACGGCCCCTATGAACTGAACTTCATCCGCGTGAACGCGGCGAATCGCTTCTATGAGCGCCTGCGCGGCTGGTCCGAGCCGGAGACCAAGCGCAAGATCATCGGCGAAGAATTCATCCGCGTCTTCGAAGACATCGCCCATGAGATCGGCGCGGTCGACTACCTGGTGCAGGGCACCATCTATCCGGACGTGATCGAGTCCGGCCTGGGCAAATCCGCGGTCATCAAATCCCACCACAACGTCGGCGGCCTGCCGGACGTCGTGGATTTTAAAGAGATCATCGAGCCCCTGCGCATGCTCTTTAAGGACGAAGTCCGCAAGGCCGGCCTGGAGCTGGGCCTGCCGGAGTATCTCGTGAACCGCCAGCCCTTCCCGGGTCCAGGCCTGGGCGTGCGCATCATCGGCGAGATCACCGCGGAAAAAGTCCGGATCGTGCAGGAAGCGGATGCCATCTATCGGGAAGAGATCGCCTCTTATGAAGATGCGGATTGGCCGGCCGGCGCTCTGGAAAAGAGCCTGGGCCAGTTCTTCGTGGCCCTTACCAACATGCGCTCCGTCGGCGTCATGGGCGACTTCCGCACCTATGATTACGCCGTCGTCCTGCGGGCAGTCCTGACCTCCGACTTCATGACCGCCGAAGCGGCGGAACTGCCCTGGCCGCTCATCCGCAAAGTCACGAACCGCATCGTAAACGAGGTAAAGGGCGTCAACCGCGTGCTGGTGGACTGCACCGGCAAGCCGCCCGCCACGATCGAGCTGGAATGATCTCCACAGAGGCTGAAAGCCGCATAGACAGTGGGTTTTCAGAGTTTAACAGGCTTTAGTGACAACAATTTGACAACATTTCGTATTATTCAAGAATAAAGAGCTAACTGATTTTCTGGATCAGTTAGCTCTGTTTTTTTCTCGTAAAGCATCCATATTTGCTCGATGTTGCAGGTATTCCGATTTTGGATATGTGTATCGCCATTCATCGTATTCATCCTTGGTGATTTCGCCGTTCCGATATTTCTCTGCTTGTTCATACCAATGGATCCATTCATCCCACAGACCAAAGGAAAAGTCCTTCCTTTTTCTATCAAAATGCAGACAATACTCACCATCCAGCTGATCTATTTTTAAACCATAAATATCTTCCAGTGCAAAGAATGTGTGCATCAGTCCAACCTGCGTATCGATATCCGGCACTTTCAGAGCTTCAGGACAAACTTCCAGAGCCATGGAAAGCTGATTGATCAGTTCATCCTTAGGTACACGGGTTCCGGCTTCATACTGAGCAATACGAATATCAGCGGTCCGTTCCGAAAAACCAATCATCATACCGAGGTATTTTTGCGTGATGCCTCTAAGGTTTCGAATAAAGCGTATACGTTCTGCAATAGCCATAATAGAAGTCTCCTTGTGTTTGATAATACAAATATAATATATTTGTTTAGCCATGTCAAGATAAACTTAAACATAGAAGTTAAAATTGACTTGACATAAACAAAATAAGTTAGTATAATAAAAATATAACTTAAACATAATAAGTTATATTCGAACATTGAAAACTGAATGACCGTCCGAACTGTAATACTCCTGCCAGGACACCAATGGTTCCATCGACCTGAGGCGAGCGGGAAGAGAACACCGTCAAAGTGAGGGTTGGAACCAGTATCGGGCAGAACGGCTGAACAAGATGGAAATATAAACTGAAAGGAGCATGTATTTATGACAGAAAAGATGTTTATTACGGCGGAAGAAGCAGCAGAGATCCTGGGAATATCCAAAGCGCATGCTTACAAGATCCTGCAGACCCTGAACAAAGAATTACAAGCGCAGGGGTATATTACAATATCCGGGAAGATAAACAAAAGGTATTTCCTGGAGCGGACCTGTTACGGGACTCAAGAGGAGAAGAAAGAAGGTAAAGTATATGCCGGTTTATAAAGATGTCAATAACACATGGAAGGTCTACTATCGGTATACGGATTATCGAGGAGAGCGGCATCAAACAACAAAAAGAGGCTTCCTGACCAGACGTGAAGCCGTAGCGTGGGAGAGAGAAGCACTGAATAAAAGGGCAACCAAACTGGACATGACTTTTGCCAGCTTCGTGGAAATCTATATTGGGGACATGCAAAACAGGGTCAGAGAAAACACCTGGCACACAAAAGAGCATATTATTCGCACAAAGATCCTCCCATATTTCGGGAAAAGGCGATTAAACGAGATTGAACCAAAAGATATCATGGCCTGGCACAATGACTTGCTGAAACAATCCCTTTCCGGGACATATCTGAAGACCATCCATAATCAGCTCAGCGCCATTTTTAATCATGCCGTACGGTTTTATGGCCTTGCCAGCAACCCTGCATCCAAGGTAGGAAATATCGGAAGAGAGAGCGCCAAGGAAATGCAGATCTGGACAAAGGAAGAGTATTTAAAATTCTCCTTTGCCATTATGGACAAGCCAATATCCTTCTACGCATTTGAAATGCTTTACTGGTGCGGTATCAGAGAAGGTGAACTTTTAGCACTGACACCAGCAGATTTTGATTTCACAAAAAATATAGTGTCTATTACAAAGTCCTATCAACGCTTACATGGGCAAGACATTATAACAGAACCAAAAACCAGAAAAAGTATACG
This sequence comes from uncultured Eubacteriales bacterium, assembly GCA_900316145.1. GTDB lineage: Bacteria > Bacillota > Clostridia > Lachnospirales > Bianqueaceae > RUG159. The sequence continues at coordinate 3,284 of ONBQ01000078.1, read as the reverse complement.
TGATGTTCAAATGCCGGATTTTCTGGCTGATGAGATGAAAGACTATCTACATCAGCTCTACGGCATCGGGGAGAATGACCGCATTTTCGAGGTTACCAAGCATTATCTCAGGAATGAAATGAAAAGAGGTTCTGCAGCTGCCGGGGTCAAGTGCATCCGCATAGATGACCTTCGGCATAGTCATGTATCGCTCTTGGTAGATATGGGCTTTACGGCCGTTGCCATAGCAGACAGAGTCGGTCATGAAAGCATTCATATCACTTACCATTATGCACATCTATTTCCTTCTACGCAGAAGGAAATGGCGAATAAGCTAGATGCTTTTAGGAAGGAGGAGGTCTGGGTGTCCGCCAAAAACAGAGACAGCAAAAACCGATGGCGCAGCATCACAGTTGGGTTTCGGGTATCGCCGGAAGAGAACGAACAGATCAACATTGCTGTTGCTCTATCCGGCCTGTCCAAACAGGAATACTGTTATAGAAAGTGCATCAACCGTGATATTATCGTCCAGGGGAATCCACGGGTGTATAAAGCTCTCAGAGAACAACTCACTGCTGTTCTTAATGAGTTGAAGCGCATCGAGGCCGGCGGCAATATCCGAGACGAACTTTCGGATAACATTCGGCTGATCACCAGGACTTTAGAAGGAATGAAGGAGGAATGCATATGATGAATGAAAACAAAATGACCGCCCTTGGCATATCTGTTGGCGCAGATAATGGGCAGTCAAAAAACAATCTTACAAACAAAAGTATAACTGATAGCAATGCAGAAATCAATGATTATTTGGAAAAGGAGCGGAAAAAGCTTTTACAGGAGTATCAAGAGACGCACCCGGATCCATCCCGTATGGAGGCCCTTTCCCAAAAGGATCTGATGGATAAACAATTTGAACAAAGACCGCCGATCATCGATGGCCTGCTCTACAGCGGTGCATATCTGATCGCCGGACCCCCGAAGATTGGCAAAAGCTTTCTGATGGGCCAACTTGCCTACCATGTCAGCACAGGAACCCCTTTATGGGGGTTCCCAGTGCGGCAGGGAACGGTTCTCTACCTTGCCCTGGAAGATGACTATGGAAGACTTCAGGGAAGGATGTACCGCATGTTCGGAGTTTCTGACAATACAAACTTATTCTTCTCCATTGCCGCGAACCAGATGAACAACGGCTTAAATGATCAGCTGTCCGGTTTCCTCAGAAATCATCCGGAGACCTCTCTGATCATCATCGATACGCTTCAAAAGGTAAGAGAGGCGAATGGTGATCAGTACAGTTACTCCAATGACTATCAAGCTGCAGGAACACTAAAAGCTTTTGCGGATGCACATGGCATCTGCCTGATCGCCGTGCATCACACCCGGAAACAAAAGTCTGATGATGCATTCGATATGGTCTCCGGCACCAATGGTCTGAATGGTGCTGTGGATGGCACCTTTGTACTGCAGAAGGAAAAACGTACATCCAGAAACGCTACCCTGGAAGTAGCTGGCAGGGATCAGCCCAACCAGAAGATATATCTGATACAGGACGAAGAAAGCCTGCGCTGGGAACTGGATCATGTTGAAACCGAATTATGGAAGGAACCTCCGGAACCGGTCCTGGAACAGATTGCTAAGCGCATCACGGAAGAATCTCCCGAATGGATCGGAACTCCCACGGAACTCTGCGAATTTATATCGGTGGACATGAAGGCGAATGCTTTAACGCAGAAGCTGAATGTCCACGCCGGACGCCTGCTGGATGAATACGGCATCCGGTACTGGAACAGGCGGACGCACGCCGGGCGGCAGATCGGTCTCCGATTGGAGCGGCGTGACGATGCGTGACGATCGTGACGATGTTTTTGGGGGCTCTAAAAGACCGTCACCATCGACACGGATCGACACGGAAAGTTTGGCGGAGAGTGCAGAGAGAGCCTTTACAAAGGCGGCTCTTTGCTCTCCGAAGGACGCAAAACCTGCTTGCAGGTCGCGCTTTTGATGGCTATGCTGTCAAAAGTGCTTTTGCGTTACTTTCGCAGAAAGTAACAAAGGCTGCCGCTCACGCGGCTATGGAAAGGAATGATCATGATTGAAAAGAACCATCAGCGCTATGGTGGGAAAAGGCTCTCTGAACCATAACAGCCGGAAATTCAAGGCTGAAAACGTTAATGGAGAGCGAACCCATCTGAACATAGAATACTGTAATGAAGATAATAGACAAGTATACCATATATTATTTGATGAACCGCTGGCAAGGTATAATGCCAAGCAGACCCGGGCAGATCGCAGAATCCCGGACTACTATGAAAAAATACGGACAGGGAAACAGGAGAAGTTATTTCATGAACTGATCATGCAGATCGGAAACCGTGACGATACTGCTTCGGATTCCGATATCGGGAAAAGAGCCCGGGATGCACTGGATGAATACTTCAGGGGATTCCGGGAACGCAATCATCATATGTATGTCTTCTCCGCTCATATGCATCTGGATGAAGCAACACCGCATCTGCACATTGACTTTGTTCCATTTATCACTGGAAGCAAACGGGGACTGGATACCAGAGTCTCCCTTAAACAGGCTCTGGCAGCTCAGGGATTTCGCGGCGGTACCAGAGGAAATACCGAATGGAATCAATGGGTCGAGTCGGAGAAAAAACAATTAGCCCTGGTCATGGAAAGGTACGGCTTTGAATGGGAACAAAAAGGCACGCACGAAGAACACCTGGATATTTTGGATTTTAAAAAACAGAAGCGATCCGAGGAGCTCGAAAAGATCAAAGCAGACTTAGACGACAAGAAAGCTCAAGTTCAGACAGCAGAAAAACAGATCGATATTTTGGAGACCGGTTCACTAAAGATCGATGAGATTCAGAAGGAACTGGCCTTTGATCCGAAATACCAGTTGCCGGAACCTTCTGGCCTCGCCAGTGCAAAAAGTTATCGTCTTAAGATTGCTCTGCCGGTAATCGATAAGCTAAAAACACTCATACAGAATCTGTTGGCACGGTACTTTCAGTTGCAAAGTCGCTATCTTGATCTGAGTCGTTCTAACAGTCGGCTGAGCAGGGATAATGAGTATCTAACAGCAGAAAACGATCAGCTGAGAGCAGAGAATCAAAAACTGAAAGAGCAATCACGGGATTATAGATTTCTCAGAAGAGTCTTCGGGAATGAGAAGATCGACAGCCTGCTGGTTCAGGCAAGAGAGATCCATGCCCAGAAAAAGAAAGGACGCCGGCAAATATATGACAGCAGATAATAATCCATGAAACAGTGATAGAGCAGCTTCCGTGATGATG
>ONBQ01000121.1 GCA_900316145.1 uncultured Eubacteriales bacterium | reverse complement strand
GGGACCGCGGGTGGCCAGAAAATAATCGGACTGGGAAGGCTGGATGCCGCCCAGACCCGGGCCGCCGCGCTGGACGTTGACGATCAGGGCCGGCAGGTCCGCGCCGGCGAGATAAGAGATACCCTCTGTCTTGAGCGCGATTCCGGGACTGGAAGAGGAGGTCATCGCGCGCTTGCCGGTGGAGGCTACGCCATAGACCATGTTGATCGCGGCGATCTCACTCTCGGCCTGCAGGAAGGTGCCGCCGATCTTGGGCATTTTCTTGGACATATAGGCGGCGACTTCCGTCTGCGGAGTAATGGGGTAGCCGAAATAATGACGGCAGCCCGCAAGGATCGCGGCCTCGGCAATGGCTTCATTGCCCTTCATTAATACTTTTTCTGCCATGGGGTCATCTCCTTATCTTTCAACGGTAATTACACAGTCCGGGCACATCATGGCACAGAAGGCGCAGCCGATGCATTTTTCCGGATCGGTCTGTTCGACCGGAGAGTGTCCTTTTCCGTTCAGGCGGGTCTTGCTCAGTTCCAGGATGCCTTTCGGACAGGCATTCACGCACAGACCGCAGCCCTTACAGAGTTCTTCATTAAATGTAAGCTTTGGCATGGTTTATTCCTCCAATTGATAATACAGTTTTTGCAGGTCGATGGGGAAAACATGATCGATCCGGCCTTCCAGCGTAGGGATAAGGTCCCTTCGGACGCATGTCATCTTCACGGGCAATCCGGTTTTTAAAGAAAGTTCTTCAATATATTTTACACTATTTAAAATGTCTTGTACAGAGGTTTCCGGCCCTAAATTTGTGTTGTTTACGATCGCGGTGAAGGGCAGACCGCAGGCCTCCTCGATCTCCCGCATGACGAGGATCGTATCATCCGCTGTGCGGGTGAGGGGTCTGGACTTGTTGGCTACAAGGAGCATCTCATAGTCATTCTCTTCCAGAATCTCCGGCACGTACCGGCCGAGAGCCAGGGCGCCTCTATCATCCCCGCCAACATCGATGATGCCATATTGGGAACGGTCCGCCACCAGTCCGTACGCTTCCTTCGGCATGGCCGGCGCGTCCAGGTTGGTGCCCGCGTACTCTGAAACGATGATCGGGATCCCGGCGTCCTCCAGCAACTTCCGGCTGTCCTCTACGCGGAAGTAGGGATTGACGATGTCCAGATCCGCGATGGTGACGGGCAGACCCTGATTTTTCAGCCACAGCGCGTAGTTGATGGCGATGTTGGTCTTGCCGCTGCCGTAATGCCCGGCGAAAAGTGTCAAGCGTTTCTTTTCCATGGCTTACAGCAGGTTGCGGATGATCTTGCCGCTGATGGTCTTGGGCAGCTCGTCGCGGAAGACGATGATGCGCGGGTACTTGTACGGCGCGGTGTGCTGCTTGACATAGTTCTGGATTTCCTTTTTGAGCTCCTCGGTGCCTTCGGTTCCCGGAACCAGGACGATGGAGGCCTTGACCACCTGGCCGCGGACTTCATCCGGGGCAGCGGAAACACCGCATTCCAGAACGTAGGGCAGCTCCATCAGGACGTTTTCGATCTCGAACGGGCCGATGCGGTAGCCGGAGGACTTGATGACATCATCCGCACGGCCAACGTACCAGTAGTAGCCGTCCTCATCTCTCCAGGCCAGGTCGCCGGTATGATAGTAGCCATCATGCCAGGCGGCGTTGGTGAGTTCTTCATCTCCATAATACCCGAGATACAGGCCCGGACGTGGATTATCGCGGTCCGCCTTGATGCAGATCTCACCGTTCTCGCCAACGGGAACTTCGTGACCGTCCATCAGCAGCGTGACGCCGTAATCCGGGATCGGCTTGCCCATGGAGCCGGGCTTCAAGGCCGTGCCGTTCAGGTTGCCAATGGTCAGCGTTGTCTCTGTCTGGCCGAAACCTTCGGAGATCCGAAGACCCGTCAGGCGCTCAAACTGATAGAAGACTTCCGGGTTCAACGCCTCGCCCGCGGTGGTCGCGTGATGGATGGAGGAGAGGTCATACTGACTGATATCCTGCTTGATCAGCATGCGGTACATGGTAGGCGGCGCGCAGAAGGTGGTGATGTTGTACTTCTTGAACATGGGCAGGATCTTCGAAGCATCGAACCGGTCGAAGTCATAGACGAAGATCGCTCCTTCACACAGCCACTGGCCGTACAGTTTGCCCCAAAGGGCTTTGCCCCAGCCGGTCTCGGAAATGGTGAAATGCAGGCCGTCCTTTTCCACCCAGTGCCAGTACTTGGCGGTTACATAGTGGCCCAGCGCGTAATTGTAGCTGTGGGTCGCCAGCTTCGGATAGCCGGTCGTGCCGGAGGAGAAGAACATCACCATCGGGTCGTCGCCGCAGGGCGCGTCCTCGGTGCGGGGGAAGGCGGAGCGGTAGCGCAGGTATTCCTCGTCGAAGTCGTGCCAGCCCTCGCGCTGCCCGCCGCAGAGGATGCGGGTCTGGACGTAGGGACAGGTCTCGATGGCCTCCTCCACGTGCGCGGCGGCGTCGCCGTCGGCCGTGACGCAGATGGCGCTGACGCCCGCGGTCTCAAAGCGATACTCGTAGTCCTTCTTCAAAAGCTGGTCCGTGGCGGGGATGGCGACGGCGCCCAGCTTGTGCAGCGCCATCATCACGACCCAGAACTGCCAGTTGCG
>ONBQ01000122.1 GCA_900316145.1 uncultured Eubacteriales bacterium | reverse complement strand
TTATTATATAAGGCAGTCGTTTGGCGGCTGTCATTTCTTTTATTCTAAAAGGAGATCCAATTATGGCATTGATCAAACCGTTTCCCTGTGTCAGACCGGCAGAAGGAATGGCCGATAAAATAGCAGCTTTGCCCTATGATGTATATGACCGCAAGGAAGCCAAAGAGAAGGTCCTGGGCGATGAGAACACCTTTCTTCGGATCGACCGCCCGGAGACACAGTTTCCGGATGAGCAGGATATGTACGCGCCGGAGGTCTATCAGAAGGCCGCTCAGCTTCTGGAGGCTGATATTAATGCCGGCAAGTATATCCGGGATGAGAAAAGAACTTACTATGTCTATGAACTGACCATGGACGGACGGACGCAGACCGGCATCACAGCCGCAGCCTCCGTGGATGATTACCTGAACGGAGTCATCAAGCGTCACGAAAATACCCTGGCGGCGAAAGAACAGGACAGGATCCGCCATATCGATACCTTAAGCGCGCAAACGGGACCGATCTTCCTCGCGTACCGTGAAGATCCGGTCATTTTGGAAGCAGTTGCGCGGGCAAAACAACAGCAGGCGCTGTATGATTTTACGGCGGATGACGGGATCCGTCACCGGGTCTTTCAGATCACGTCTGAAGAGGATACAAAAGCCATTCAGGAGGCCTTTGCCCGCATGGATGGTATTTATATCGCGGATGGCCATCACAGAGCGGCTTCCGCCGTCAAGGTGGCGCTGAAACGGCGGGAAGAAGATCCTGACTATACAGGAGAAGAGGAATTCAACTTCTTCTTATCCGTCCTGTTCCCGGACAAGGAGCTGAAGATCCTGGATTATAACCGTGTGGTCAAGGATCTGAACGGGATGGAGGAAGAGTCCTTCCTTTGCAAAATGAAAGAGCTGTTTGAGGTTTCTGAATTAGAGGGAGATCCGCATCCGGCCCATAAGGGTGAGTTTTCCATGTACCTTGGCGGAAAATGGTACAAGTGCTGTGTTCGTCCGGAGGATCAGTCTGAAGATCCGGTCAAGGGTCTGGATGTCAGCATCCTGCAGGATGTCCTTCTGGGACCGGTCCTTGGCATCACGGATCCGAAGAATGACCCGCGCATCGCATTTGTCGGGGGTATCCGCGGCTTAGGTGAGCTGGAACGTCGCTGCTCGCTGGATGCTAAAGCTGCGTTTGCCATGTATCCGACGGATATCCAGGAATTGCTCAGCGTGGCGGATGCGGGGCTTCTGATGCCGCCCAAATCGACCTGGTTCGAGCCGAAGCTTAGAAGCGGCCTGTTTATTCACGAATTCTGATCAGAGAGGGGATCATCATGGAAGTGGATTATAAGCATAAGGTTACGATGGATCCTTCGCATTTTGTCGTGCTGGGGGATTTCGTTCCGGGCATCATCCAGGAGATCCGGTATCATTCCACCTACAATTTTATCGGGGAGAGGATCGATGGATATGAAGAGCCTGTCGCCCTTTTGACCATTGAAGCGGCGCGCGCTTTGAAAAGTGTCAGCAATGAGGTCAATGCCCAGGGATTCCGGTTGAAAGTCTTTGACGCCTACCGCCCGGCATCCGCCGTTAAGCATTTTGTGCTGTGGGGCATCGATGACCTGGATCTGCGCATGAAACCGTTTTTTTACCCGGATCTGGAAAAGCAGGAGCTCTTCGCGAAAGGCTATATCGCGAAGCAGTCCAGCCATAGCAGGGGGAGTGCTGTGGATCTGACTCTGCTCGACATGAAGACCGGCAAAGAGGTGGATATGGGAAGTCCCTTCGATCTGTTCAGCGAGGTATCTCATCCGGATCATAAGGGAGTGACGCAGGAACAGTATGAGAATCGTATGTTCCTTCAGAAGGCGATGGTGCGTAACGGGTTCCAGCCTCTTAGCTGCGAATGGTGGCATTTTTCCTTGAAAGATGAGCCGTTTCCGGATACCTATTTTGAGTTCCCGGTATCGACGGCTTACATGAAACGATAAAAAACAAGACCGATATCTTCGCGGAAGATGTCGGTCTTTTATGTTGCAGAATTTATATCAGATACGGCTGTTTTTCAGGATACTGACCAGCGGACGGCCCGGTATCAGTTGAGGGGCTTCGTTCCTGACCTCCACAAATCCTTCTTCCCGGTCTTTCAGGCATTCAGTCATAAGAGCGCGAAGCTCCAGGATGCGGTCCTGGACGGCCGGATCTTGGATCCGGTCATGGAGTTCTCTGGGGTCGCTTTCCAGATCAAAATACTGTTCCTTTCCGGTCACTGAGAACCAGATATATTTGTCCTTCTGTGTGACGATGAAATGATGGGACAGATCCCCACGCAGATGCTCGCCGTGCAGATAGGTACGCTTAGGACCATTGACGATATCCACACCATCTACGGAATCGGGAACCGGCGCGCCTGCGCTGGAAAGCAAGGTCGGCATGATGTCCCGAAGCTCCACGATACGGGGATCGACGGTGCCTTCCCGGCCGAAAACGGTGGGACCGCACAGGATCATGGGAACCTGGATGCTGCCCTGATAGGGAAGAGACTTTCTTGTAAAATGGTGGTCTCCGAGCATTTCACCGTGATCGGAAGCAAATAAGATGACTGTATTGCTTAGGAGCTGCTGTTCCAGCAACGACATATACAGCCGTCCGATCTCGTGATCCAATTGTGTGATGCAGCCATAATACCCGATGCGGGCCTGACGCAGAAGCTCCGGATCGGAAGGCGCCGATTCGGAATTGGCAATACGGCCGGCAGCCGGGGCATCAGCCCAGTCGCCAACGGAGACAGTTGAGAACGTCTGATCCTTGTACATATCCCAGTAAACCTGAGGCGGATCATACGGAGCATGGGGGCGGACATAAGAGACGGTCAGGAAAAACGGCTTGTTCCGGTCCCGCCTGCGGAAGAAATCCAGAGACCGGTCCGTGACCCAATGGGTCGGATGCAGGCGCTCTTCGTACGGCCAGGGACGGGCCACCCAGGCATTGCAGTCCAAGCCGCTGTCAGTCACGTCCGCCGCAGGACCAAGCTGTTCCTTCAGCCAGTAGAAGTAATCATCGGCCAGACGCTGGTCTTCGTAACCGGGCGTGTCCGGCCTGCGGTAGTAGTGCAGATACCCATCATGCAGTTCCACCTGCTCATACCCCAGGGTATTGCGCAGCGGGTGCACATGCATCTTCCCGACACAGGCTGTCTGATAGCCGGCGGCGGTAAACTCTCCGGCCAAGGTATGTGGATAGCGCCAGGCTACACCGTCCTGGTATCCAACGCGTCCGTGATGCTCCTGGCTCATGCCGGTGTGGATCGCGGCGCGGGCGGGAATGCAGGTAGGGCAGGAAGAAAAGGCGTTCGGATATCGAACGCCATAAGAGGCCAAAGTATCCAGCCAGGGAGTCTTTACATCCGGATGACCGGCTATCCCCAGGCAATCGCCGCGCATTTCATCGCAAAGGATCAATAATACGTTAGGACGATCCATACATATGCCTCCTTTTCTTCTTGTCAAAAGTTTGCCAGGATATTATGCCTCGCGGATCAGGTGCACGGAAGCGGACACATAGTCGCCGCGCTTAAGATCGATCTGCAGACCGGACTGCATCAGCAGCTGGCCGGATACGACGGTGTCAGTTCCTTCGATCCGGTAGAAGCTGTCAGCTTCCAGCCCCTTCAGGCGGACCTTTGGGAAGATCATGTCGCCGCCCTGGGCCAGGATCTGCACATAGGTGACGAGCGCTTCGGAACGGTCCTTGGCAACGATCATCCAGCTGTCCCAGCTGTCCTGAGTGAAAATATCATGCAGGCGGTAATAATCACCGGTCGTGACCAGCGGATTGAAACGATGGTAGTTCTCGACCTGCTTCGGGATGAGGCTCAGTTCCTCCTCAGTCAGCTTGGTGATATCCAGCTGGTAGCCAAAGGTGCCGCACATAGCAACATCGCCGCGCGTGGTGAACGGGGTGATACGGCCGGTCTGATGATTGGGCACGATGCTGATGTTGGCATCGATCGTAGACAGCGGATACATAAGAGCCGTACCGGCCTGGATCTTCAGTCGGGCAATGGCATCGGTATTATCAGAAGTCCAGATCTGCGGGCTATAGTAGAGCATACCGGGGTCAAAACGGGCACCGCCGCTGGAGCAGTTCTCCAGAAGGATCTGGGGGAAGTCCGTTGTCAGGCGGTTCTGCATATCATATACCCCCAGGACATAACGATGGGAGAGTTCCTGCTGGCGATCGGCGTCCAGAGCGTAAGAGCCCAGATTGGTGAGGGTGCGGTTCATATCCCACTTGACATATTCCACATTGGTGCTGGAAAGCACTTTATGGATCATGCCATAGATATAGTCAACGACTTCCTTGCGGGAGAAGTCCAGGACCAGCTGGTTGCGCTTGCGGCTGTGCTTGCGTCCCGGGATCTGGATCGCCCAGTCCGGATGCGCGCGGTACAGGTCGGAATCTTCGTTGACCATTTCCGGCTCGATCCACAGACCGAATTTCATGCCAAGGGCGTTGATGCCATCCGCCAAGGGCTTCAGACCGCCCGGCAGTACATCTTCGCAGACATACCAGTCGCCCAGACCGGCGTTGTCAGAACGGCGGGAGCCGAACCATCCGTCATCCATGACGAACAGTTCGATGCCTTGTTTGGCCGCCAAAGAGGCGATCTCCAGGAGCTTTTCGGTATTGAAATCAAAATAGGTCGCTTCCCAGTTGTTGATGAGGACCGGACGCAGAGCATGCGCGTACTTTCCGCGGACCAGGTGCTGCCGGTACAGATCGTGATAGGTGCGCGTCATCCCGGACAGACCCTCGGATGAATGGACCAGAATGACTTCCGGAGCCTGGAAAGAATCACCGGGGACCAGTTTCCAGCCGAAGTGCTGCGGGTTGATGCCCATGAGCGCACGGATATAGCCGTGCTGTTCTTTTTGCGTTTCGGCGATGAAGTTGCCGGAATAGACGAAGTTAAAGCCATAGACTTCGCCAAAGTCATCTGTCGCGTCATGAGCCATCAAAGCCATGAACGGATGGTAGGTGTTGCTGGATTCACCGCGGGCGGATTCGACCTTCTGGATCCCGTGCTGAATGGGAACACGCTGCGCGTTGTTTTCACGGGCCCAGCCGCCCCACAGGGACACCATATCCAGGTCTTCCCGGTCAAAATCAACACTGGCGGACAGAACCCGGGTCAGGCGGACAGGAGCCTTTCCTTCATTTACGATCCGTACGCTGCGGGCAATGACATCCAGATCTTCAAAAACCGTATAGAGCAGGATGGCTTTGATGCCAAGGACCGGGTCTTTCAATGTGAGTTCCAGGGTCTCGCAGTCTTTTTCGGAACCGAATGTGGCAGGCAGGCCGCTAAGCGCCGGCTTGCCGGGATAGATGGCATGAGAATCATAGAGAAGAGAGCATCCTTCATGACCTTCGCTGTCAAGAAGCCCAAAAGCAGCCTCTCGGAAATCACCGACATCTTCAGACGGGAATTCCTGCGGCATGGTATCCAGAATGGTAGCCCGTTCTCTTTCCATCACAGAGGGAGAGGGGATGCGGCGTACGATATAGGACGCGTCAGTATCACTGAGTTTCTTGCCCCAATAGGCGTGGGCCATAAATCCTTCATCATCTAGGATCTTAAACATATAGGTCGTGTTTTTCGCGTTCAGGCGGAATGTCCGAGTGGACTCTTGGAATATGATGCTCATAAAAGCCTCCTTAAAAAGTTCCGAAGTTCGGAGAAGTTGGAACCGGTATCTGTGATACCAGAGTACGGTTCAAAGTCGGTTCGATCCCATTATAAACTCAGGATCCGGGCAGCGTCAAGTGGATTCACGGATGATCAGATGGCCGGGGATGATGATCTCTTCCGGAACGGGACGGCCTTCTAAAAGCTCCAGCATAAGCAGATACGCGGTGCGGGCAATGTCCTTCTGACTGACCGCGATCGTGGATAAAGAGGGAACACAGCTTTTTCCCTCGTCGATATTATCGATGCCGATCACGCGGATCTGCTGCGGGATCTGAAGACCGGCCCCCTGAAACGTTTTCAAGGCGCCGATCGCTGTCATGTCATTGCTGCCAAGCACACCGTCCACCAAGGGAGTCTGCTGAAGAAGACGTCTGGCAGCCAGCTGTCCCGCTGTATAGGACCAGTCGCCCTCGATGACCAGGTTCTTGTCCGGAGTCAGACCATAGGTCGCAAGGGCTTCCAGATACCCGTGATAGCGCTCCCGGGTGACCGAACCACGAATACCGCCTATAAAGGCGATACGCCGGCACCCTTGAGAAAGCAGATGCTTGGTCGCGTCAAAGCCGGCAGCAAAATCCGCATAGTTGATTCGAGGGAAGAGAGGGTAGTCTGATGCCAGCTGCAGGCAGGGGATAGAAGCCTTTCTGGCTTCTTCCAGAAATCGTTCTTCGATATGGGAGACCCAGATGATCCCGTAGATGCGGTCGGTCCGGGTCAGGATGGATGGCATTTCTTCGCCGCTCCCCAGCTTGGCAAAGAGAACATTGATCTGCCGGGGACGGAAGTAATCTTCCAGGTAGTTGCAGACCTGGATATGGTAGAGCTGCGCCTGCCGGTCCATATCGCCGGAGATGATGAAAGCGATCATCCGTGAGGGAGATTCCGCCGGTTCCTGCGCGTGGTAGATGACCCGGTTGCCGGATCCGGGGACCGCCGCCACATATCCCTCATCGCGGAGCAGTTTCAAGGCTTTGCGCAAGGTTTCCCGCTGCACGCCATAATCCTGGCTCAGACGGCGCTCGGAAGGAAGACTTGAGCCTTCTGCGAATTCGCCGCTTTCGATCCGGGCCTTCAGATCTTTCTGGATAAGCTGGTATTTCAATGAAGTATGATCCATAAAGGGATGCCTCCTTTACTCCAGTATACAACATTTTTTCGATAGTTTAAAGCATTGAACAATTTTTTGTTTACTATTTGCAAAAAAGATGATATGATATAGAAGTAAAAGTACGCGCATGGGGAAAGGAATATTTCTAGCATGAGCAAACAGATCACGAGAAAGCATGACGATGCTTTGTATAAAGCCATTCTGCAGCTGAAAGACCTGGAAGAATGCCGGCAGTTTTTTGAGGATCTCTGCGCCATGACCGAGCTTCGGTCCATCGAACAACGATTTGAAGTCGCGACCATGCTTCACCATGATCAGGTCTATACGGAGATCAAAGAGAAGACCAATGCCAGTTCTGCTACGATCAGCCGTGTCAATCGCATGTTGAATTATGGAACAGGATGCATCAGTGAGATCCTGGATCGGATGGATCAAATCAATCAAGAGGAAAGCAAGGAAGTAGAATGAAACAATTGATGTTGGGAAATAAAGCGCTAGCCCGCGGCTTGTATGAAGCCGGAGTCAGCGTTGTGTCCAGCTATCCGGGAACGCCCAGTACGGAGGTCACGGAAGAGCTGGCCAAGTTTGATGAAGTTTACAGTGAGTGGGCGCCGAATGAAAAGGTCGCTATGGAAACCGCTTTCGGCGCATCTTTAGCCGGTAAGCGCAGTTTTTGCGGCATGAAGCATGTAGGCTTGAATGTCGCGGCTGATCCGTTATTCACTTGCTCTTATACAGGTGTCAATGGCGGTATGGTCATTTGTGTCGCGGATGACGCGGGCATGCATTCTTCCCAGAATGAGCAGGATTCCCGCCATTACGCGGAAGCGGCCAAGATCCCGATGCTGGAGCCGGCGGATTCTTCAGAAGCCTTAGCCTTCGCGAAAAAGGCCTATGAGATCTCTGAAGCCTTTGATACGCCCGTCCTGATCAAGATGTGCACGCGTATCGCCCATTCCCAGAGCGTAGTCGAGACATCCGAACGTGTCGTTCCGAAGCCGAAACCGTATGTCAAGAATATCGCGAAGTATGTCATGTCTCCGGCTAACGCGATCCGCCGTCATCCCTTCGTGGAAGAGCGCACCTTGAAATTAAAGGAACTGGCGGAAACCTCCGATCTGAACTGGGTAGAGATGGGCGGTACCGAACTTGGTATCATCACGTCCTCCACATCCTATCAGTACGTCAAAGAGGTCTTCGGTGATACAGTCTCCATCCTGAAGCTGGGCATGGTCTTTCCGCTGCCGGATCAGAAGATCCGTGATTTCGCTGAAAAAGTAGACCGTCTGGTCGTTGTGGAAGAGCTCGATCCGATCATCGAGAATCATGTGCGCGCTCTGGGGATCCAGGTATCGGGAAAAGATCTGTTCCCGATCTGCGGAGAATACTCTCAGAATATGGTCGCTTCCGTATTGGGAGCTGAAGTCCATGAAGGCAAGAAGCTTGGGGAAGACCTGCCCATCCGTCCGCCTGTCATGTGCGCGGGATGTCCGCACCGCGGTCTGTTCTTTGCGCTGGCCAAGAATAAATGTACCGTCCTGGGCGATATCGGCTGCTATACCTTAGGTGCCGCCGCGCCGCTGAACGCTATGGAAATGACCCTGTGCATGGGTGCCTCCATCAGCGCCATCCATGGTTTCAATAAAGCGTTGGGCGAGGAATCCGAAGGAAAGACCGTCGCCGTGATCGGTGACTCTACCTTCATGCATTCCGGCATGACCGGTCTGGCCAATGTAGCGTACAACCAAAGCAATTCCACCATCATCATCCTGGATAATTCCATCACCGGTATGACCGGCCATCAGCAGAATCCGACTACCGGTTATAACATCAAGGGAGATCCGGCCGGCAAGATCGATCTGGAATCTCTGTGCCGGGCTATGGGATATCAGCGGGTGCGCGTAGTAGATCCTTATGATCTTGCGGCCTGCGATACAGCCATCAAGGAAGAACTGGCCGCCAAGGAGGCCTCCGTCATCATCAGCCGCCGTCCCTGCGCGCTTCTGAAATATGTAAAGCATAACCCGCCGCTGGTCGTAAATACCGACAAGTGCATCGGCTGCAAGTCCTGCATGCGTCTTGGCTGCCCGGCCATCAGTATCAAGAACGGAAAAGCCGTGATCGACAATACGCTGTGCGTTGGCTGCGGCGTCTGCAGTCAGCTGTGCCGCTTCGGCGCGTTAGGAGGTGCGAAAGAATGACAAAAAATATCATGATCGTCGGCGTCGGCGGCCAGGGGTCGCTGCTTGCCAGTAAACTGTTGGGGCACCTCCTGCTTACAGAAGGATATGATGTAAAGGTTTCCGAAGTGCATGGTATGAGCCAGCGCGGCGGATCCGTTGTGACCTATGTACGCTTCGGCGAAAAAGTCTATTCTCCTATCATCGACAAGGGCGAGGCGGATGTCATCGTTTCCTTTGAAAAGCTAGAAGCCGCCCGTTACGCGGAGTACTTGAAACCCGGCGGACGGATCGTCGTCAATACTCAGCAGATCGATCCCATGCCGGTCATCACCGGAGCTGCCGCCTATCCGGAAGATCTGATCGAGAAGATGGAAGCGTTGGGCATCCAGGTGGACGCGATGGACTGCGTGGCCCTCGCGGAGGAAGCCGGTTTCGTCAAAGCCGTCAACATCGTCTTGATGGGACGCTTGTCCCGCTATTTTGACATCCCGGTCGAAAAATGGCAGCAGGCTATTTCCGAGTGCGTGCCGCCAAGATTCATCGAGCTGAACCAGAAGGCCTTCCTGCTGGGAAGACAGTAACCGGTAAAGAAATCAAAAAACCTTCCGAAACGCAGGTTCTTACGTTTCGGAAGGTTTTTTTGAACCGATCAATCCAGAAGGGCAGTCTCAGAAGAGATCTGAGTCATAAAATCGCTGAATTCAGACATGGTCAGGCTGTCATTAAATACGATCATGCTGGCCATCGCGTTTATGATGCCGCCGTCTTCCTGATAGCTGATGAAAACAGCTGCTTCACCTTCTTCATCTCTATAGGGGATCAGAACGGCGGATGCATAAAAGTTTGCCGGTGACGCATAGAAAGAGTAACACAGTGAGTTGCTGGTGAAAGCAAAAAGAGTTGGATCGGCCGATCCGATCTTCCGGAGCGCTATCATTCCATACGTCATCTTAGATTGCCAGTCGATCCCCAGCTGGTCCATTTGCGAGGACGAAAAGTAGTCTAAAAGTGTTTCCAGCTGGTCATATTGGATCCCTTTGTACCAGGTACGCGGCCCATGCGATCCTTTTAAGACTTCTTCCATACGCTTAGCCCGATCCGTAACTTCGGACAGACTGTAATACATTTTAAAATAACCTTCCGTACGACAGACCTTTGCCATGTCCAACATCTCATCGGAGGAAGAGCGGAGGAATTCCTCCGGGGTTTCGGAATTTGTAACAGGCTTCGTTAATGAGGGAGAGGAAGAGGAATCAAGAAGATCCTTCAGATCTGCCTGCTGATAATCGGTGCGAGAGGCATTACCCGCGGCAAGGGTGGCGCATATGGAGTCGTAGGTAAGACGGGAACTGCCATCTTCTATGACCGGGATGACCTGTACATTCCCGATCAGACCTGGTGCTTCAGACGTGAAGACAGCGAGAACGACAGCTTTACCGAAGTTCAACAAGACCAACGCGCGCTTGCCGGAAAGGCTTTCAGGATAGGAAGAATAGCTTCCGCTTTCACGGATGGAATTGAAAAGAACCATCTGGTCTGTACCATATGCGTTTACTATACGCAAAAGGCTGCTATAGGAATTGTTGTAGGGATCCATAACGAGGCCGCCTCCGTTATCGTACTGCGCCTTCAGATTATTGACGTAGTTGTCAAATATCATAACGGAAACCTGTGAAGCACCGGAAGCGGAAGTAACGGAGGAAAGGACATCCTGAATATAGCTGGAACGTTCATCATCGCCGAAAGTAATTTTCAGATAGTCATAGGTGTAAAATGACTTGATCCTGCCTACCAGATCATCTGTCTGTTTCAGGAGCCAGGCATCAGCGGATCCGCCCTTGCCAAACACAGCGGAAACGGCAGCAGAGGAGCAGGATGACAGTATAAGCATACATAGCAGAAGCCAAGGAATGATTCTTTTTTTCATATAAGATCCTCCATTCCAAGCAATTTTTTCGCGTTCCCGGAAAAGATCATGGACTGTTCAGCCGGATTTAAGGAACTGCTTTGTATCATCTTAACATATTCTCCCATCTCTGACCAGGGGCTGTCCGTCGCGAATAAAACTTTTTCTGTACCATGCCGCCGCATGATGCGGACCGCGTCTTCTACCGTCAGGTTTTGGGAAAGGTAGGGGGGATCGAGGTCCGGACGCGGCACGACAGGCCCGATCGAGAAGGCAGTATCGATATAGACCGGGGCTCCAGCCAATTCCTTTTCGAAAACATCCCAGCAGGCCCAGCCTCCCATGTGGGCCAGCACGAACTTCGGGGGATGGACCAGGCGGATTACGTTCTGCAATTGTTCTACGGAGGCATAGTTGTGATCGTAGATCCCGATGTCGATGCCGGCGTGAGTCACGACGATCAGCCCCAGATCGCTTGCGCACTCAATAATACGAAGATAATAAGGGTCATCGATATTTCGGCCCTGATAAGCAGGGTGCAGTTTAATGCCGCGGATCCCGTGATCAGCCAGATAGGCAAGCTCTTGTTTATAGTCTTCAAAATCAGGATGCATGCCGCCGAAAGTGATGATGCCCTTCGAAAACAGTTCCTCTTTTCTGTCCACCAGAGAATGGTTGATGGAGACGGTCTGATCCGGTCTGGTCACCACAGGAAGATTGACGGCGTAATCGATGCCGCCATTTTGCATACAGGTGATCAGACCTTGCACGCTGCTGTCTGAAAATGCCTTTGTGCGGGATTTCAAAGAGAGCGATTCGATCACGCGGGACGCGATCTTATCCGGAAACGTATGGGTGTGAAAATCTATGATCATAACTGAACCTTTCATTGACTTTCCTGTAATTCTATGGTATCATTATACATGGTTTAGCCTATAAAAGCAATAAAGCTTTAAACAAATAAAGTGAAAGAAGGAAATACAGTAATGCCCGTTACCGATCTGCTGGAACGAAATCATGCTTTATACGGCGATGAGGTCGCCCTGGTCGAATTGAACCCCTCCCAGAAGGATACCCGAAAGGTCACCTGGAAAGAGTACGACCTGGTACAATCCACTGAGCAGAGAGCCTATCGAAGAGAGCTCACCTGGGCCGTTTTCGATGAGAAGGCCAACCGCGTTGCCAACATGCTTTTATCCCGCGGTATCCAGAAGGGGGACCGTGTCGCGATCCTCATGTTCAACTGTCTGGAGTGGCTGCCCATCTACTTCGGTATTCTGAAGACCGGAGCCATTGCCGTGCCGTTCAACTTCCGATTCGATTCCAATGAGATCCAGTATTGCGCGGATCTGGCAGAAGTCCATATCCTGTTCTTTGGCCCGCAGTTCATTGGCCGTATCGAAGCCATTGAGGAAAAGCTGGCCCGCGGCCGTCTGCTGATCTATGTCGGCGACGGATGCCCCACCTTTGCGGAGAGCTATATGGAACTGGTTGCGGATTGCTCCAGTCAGCCGCCTAACATCCCCTTAAGCCTGGAGGATGACGCAGCTATCTATTTCTCCTCCGGCACGACCGGTTTCCCGAAAGCGATCCTGCATAATCATGAAAGCCTGCAGCAGGCAGCGGAAATGGAGCAGATGCATCATGGCACCAATCGGGAAGATACCTTCCTGTGCATTCCGCCGCTGTACCATACCGGCGCCAAGTTCCATTGGATGGGCAGCCTGTGCGCAGGTTCCAAGGCCGTGCTTCTGAAAGGTACCGACCCTGAGGTCATTCTGGAGGCGGTATCCAAGGAGCATTGCACCTTGGTCTGGCTCCTGGTCCCCTGGGTGCAGGAGATCCTGACTGCCCTGGATTCCGGCCGCCTCAAGCTCGAAGATTATCAGCTGGATCAGTGGCGCCTCATGCACGTCGGCGCGCAGCCGGTCCCGCCATCTCTGATCCGTCACTGGCTGGATTATTTCCCCCATCATCAGTATGATACCAATTACGGCTTGTCTGAATCCACCGGCCCGGGCTGCGTCCATCTGGGTGTAGAAAATGTCCGTAAAGTCGGCGCGATCGGCATCCCCGGTTATCGTTGGGAAACTAAGATCGTTGATGAAAAAGGTAATAATGTGAAGCAGGGCGATGTAGGCGAACTGTGCGTCAAAGGCCCCGGCGTCATGACCTGCTACTACAATGATCCGAAAGCAACCGCCGAAGTGCTCAAAGACGGCTGGCTTTATACCGGAGACATGGCCATGCAAGATGAAGAGGGATTCATTTTCCTTGTCGATCGTAAAAAGGACGTCATCATTTCCGGCGGTGAAAACATCTATCCGGTCCAGATCGAAGACTTCCTTCGTACCTTTGACAAGGTCCAGGATGTTGCCGTCATCGGCCTGCCGGATGAGCGCCTGGGAGAGATCACCGGAGCGATCATCCAGATCAAGCCCGGCATGGACTGCACCGAAGAAGAGGTCAACGACTTCTGTCTGCAGCTGCCGCGTTACAAACGCCCGAAGAAAGTGATCTTCGCGGACGTACCGCGCAACGCCACCGGCAAGATCGAAAAACCGGCCCTGCGCAAGCGCTATGGCGTAGAAAGACTCGTCGCACAACAGAATCAAATCTAAAAAATCATTTTAAGAGGGGGAAGGGCCTCGGAGTTACGAAGCCCGGCCCTTCCCCCTCTTAACTCCCCCTACCCAGGCACGTTTTTGGGAGTCAGAATTTACAATTTGCCGCTTTATCAAAAACAGCATGCTTGATTAGCATGCTGTTTTCGCGTATTTGGTTCGGTATTAAAATTAGATTCTTTCTCGTATCCTTTTGTTTTGGTTTGGCATGATAATGCAATTTATAAGATATTCCAGGACCCAAAACGTGGGAGGATGAGGGGAGTTAAGAGGGGGGAAGGACGCCTTCGTAACGGAGTCCTTCCCCCCTCTTAGAATAGATCATCTGGTGATTATATCGACGGGTACGTTGAAGATTTTGGCGACTTTGAGGATGGTGTCGATGTGGCGTCCGGCCGCGGCTGCCATGTGGTGAGTGGGGCCGGCTTCGGACCAGCGGTTGCAGAAGTCGCGGGCTCCGCAGGTGAAGCGCATGCGCATGTTGGTGTCACCGAACATGAAGATGGGGCCTTCTTCGTTGACGCCTTCCGCGACGACGAACTTGAAATGTCCGTCTTTGTCCTGGGTGATGCCAAGGAAGGTGATGGGGGTGTTGGTCGGCGGATAGAACTGGGTCAGATAGCCGCCGCCGGTCTTGCCATGGAAGACGGGTACGATCTTCATGGTGGGCTTATGAGCCTGGGAGATGTCGGCGTCACCGGAGCCGGAATGGCCGATGATGCAGATGTCTTCGTTGAAGTCGATGGAGTACATTTCGGAAAGCTGTCCGGTGCCGGCGATGGTCTTTAAGATGCTCATGGCCATGGCGACTTTGATATCGCCTTCTACGGCGCAGGCGGTGCCTTGTTTGATGAGCATGGAGAAGGCGGGGATGAGCATGCTGTCGAGCTTGCCGGCAACGCCCTGGGCGAAGCCATCATAATGGGAGGCGACCAGGCCAAGCTGTTCATCCTTGACCCACTGTTCAAAGGCTACGACATATTTGGCCATATCCCAGACTTTTTCGATGGTGCCGCCGCCTTCGATCTCGAAGGTGTCCAGGATGTCCTGGGCTTTGGCGCGGATGGCGTCTTCGTCTGTGATGTTATCGGCAATGGCCCACATCTTTTCCCAGTCAAACTGCTTGGTGTAGAGCCACATGCGATGGTAGAGGTTGGTCTCGTCGATGTAGAGATCCATCATGCCAGGGTAGGGACGGCCGATCTGCGCGATGTTGAGGTCGCGGAAGCGACGGCGCACCTGAGCGGCGCGGCACCAGTCTTCGATCTCGGCCTGGACGATGGGGTCTCCGCCTTCTACCACGCCGGTGATGACAGCGTGACGCTTGCCGGCGCGCTCCAGATCGGCGACCATTTCACCGACTGCGCCGCAGGCGTAGAGCTCGCCCAGCCAGGTGGGGGTATCAGTGGTGGCGTAGTCCGGGGCCTTTTTCTTCTGGACATTGACCAGAACGACAGGTACATCCAGATCACGGACCGCGGGAAGCATATTATAGGAAGTGGCGTAGGTCAGAAGCTGCAGGATGACCAGGTCGACATCCGCGGCGCGGAATTTGTCGCCGGCGGCCATAGCCAGCTCTTTGGTGGTCACCAGACCGCCATCGATGATCTCGACCGTATCGGGAAGGGTTTTCTTAAAAGCTTCGTACTGGCCTTCGAATTCAGGGACCAGGGAAGGAAACTGCGGAAGATAAGCGCCAAGCGCGATGGAAAATACGCCGACTCTTGCTTTGGTATCAACTAACATGAAAGTTCCTCCTTATTTGTTTAACGTTATGCTTATTGTACTACAGAAGAAGGGAAAATATCAAGAGTGATATCGTTTTTTGTAGAAATGGAACATCAAGTATGATACAATGATAAAAATCGAAAATGAGGAGCTTTAAGGCATGACAAAACAAGAGCTTCTGGAGAGGATCAAAGGAAAACTGATCATCTCTTGCCAGGCTTTGGAAACGGAACCGTTGTATGATCCGGAACGGACTTTGATGGACCGTATGGCGCTGGCGGCGAAAGAGGCCGGAAGTCCCATGATCCGGACCTGCGGCGTGCGTGATATATTGGCTATTAAAGAAAAGACCGGACTGCCCGTGATCGGCCTCATCAAAATCCAGTATGAGGGCTTTGACAGGTACATCACGCCCACGGCCAAAGAAGTGGAAGAATTAAGAAAAGCCGGCGCCGAGGTCATCGCCATCGACTGCACTGATCAGAAGCGGGGAGATGGATCCAGGATCGAAGATTTTATGCGGGAAATGAGAGAAAAGTATCCGGATCAGATCTTCATGGCGGATATTTCGACCTTTGAAGAAGGCGTAAGAGCGGAAAAGCTGGGCTTTGACCTGGTGAGTACGACCATGAGCGGGTATACGCCCCAGTCTGCGCAAAGCGCCGGACCGGATTATGAGATCGTTCGAAGATTATCTGAGACGCTGTCGATCCCAGTGATCGGAGAGGGAAAAGTGCACGCTCCGGAGGAAGCTTCCTTTATGCTTCGGCAGGGAGCCTATGCGGTGGTAGTTGGGGGAGCGATCACAAGACCCCTTGAGATCGCGGCAAGGTTCCAGAAGGCCGTCACCCAGAAGCGGGCTTCGGTGGAGGAGATCCTTGAAAAGATGATCCTGGCCGCGGAAGGAAACCAGCATGATATCGAGCATTTTCTGAAGGTCCATGCGTACGCCAGGACTATTGGCATGCTGGAAGGTCTGGATCAGGAAACGCGGTTCATCCTGGAAACGGCAGCCGTTATACATGATATCGCGGTTCCCTTCTGCCGGGCCAGGTATGGTTCGGCGGATGGAATGCTTCAGGAAAAGGAAAGCGAGCCTTTAGTGCGTGATTTCCTCAAAGGCACAGGGCTTTCGGAAGATGAAACGGAACGGATCATATATCTGGTATGTCATCATCATACGATCGACCCGGTGGCAGGGATCGATCATCGCATCCTTCTGGAGGCGGATTTCCTGGTGAACGCGGTGGAAGGCCATTATCAGGAAGAACAGATCAGACACGCGAAGGAACGGGTCTTCCGAACAAAGACAGGTCTAACGCTTCTGGAAGCACTTTTCCAGTGAGCGTTATCAGAAAAGGAGAATAGAATGAAAAAGTATCCGGGAACCACATCAATGGAGATCACGCCCCATGAGATCGCCGCGCAGGCAGTGGCCAGACGGGCAGCCGCAGAGGGTATGGTGCTTTTGGAGAATGACGGAGTTCTGCCTCTTTCAGAAGGAGAGAAGATCGTTCTGTATGGAGGCGGCGCTTCCTATACCGTAAAGGGCGGGACAGGTTCCGGCATGGTCAACAATCGCAGCAATGTCAATATCACGCAAGGGATCAGAGACGCGGGCCTTGAGATCCTGAATGAGGATTGGCTGGCATCTTACGATGAAGAATACAAAGCCAATTACGAGGCGTGGAAGCAGAAGATCTATGAGATCGCGGGAGAACCGGGCAACCGGGCCAAACTCTATGATGCCCATGCTTCGAATCCTATGCCCATGCCAAAAGGAAGCCCGATCGAGAAAAAAGACACGGAAACAGCGATTTTCGTAATCAGCCGGATCTCCGGCGAGGGGGCGGACAGAAAGGCGGAACCGGGGGATTACTATCTTTCTGAGGACGAGTATGAGAACCTCAAGACCGTCACGACCCTTTATGAAAAGACCATCGTCATCCTGAACGTGGGCGGGATCATAGACCTGTCCTTCCTGGATGAGCTTAAAGTCTCGGCGCTGGTGCTGATGTCCCAGGCCGGGATGGAGGGAGGACACGCGCTGGCAGACATCCTGACGGGCAAGGTCGTTCCCTCTGGCAAATTGACCGATACCTGGGCGTATCAGTATTTCGACTATCCCAGCAGCGAAAACTTCAGCCATAACAACGGCAATGTGATCGAGGAGAAATATACGGAGGGCATTTACGTCGGGTATCGTTATTTTGAAACCTTTGGCGTGAAGCCAAGATATCCCTTCGGATACGGTCGTTCCTACACTACATTTGACATTACAAAAGCGGAGACAGCCGTGGAGGCCGGGCAGGTCTGTGTAATGGTTTCCGTACAGAATACCGGAGATACAGCGGGCCGCCAGGTCGTCTTGTTGTTCGCGGATCTTCCGGAGGGAGAGCGCAATAAAGAACGCCGCCGCCTCGTTGCCTTTGGCAAGACCGGAGTGCTTGAGCCCGGCCGGGAAGAAGACGTAAAGCTTACCTTCCCCCTGGAGCGGCTGGCTTCCTATCATACCGCCCGTTCTCAGTATTATATGGAAAGAGGCTGGTATATCCTGGAAACAGAGACTTGTGACAAGACCGGCGAGATGGATACCCGCACGGTGTGCCGCTTGTCTCTGACGGAGACCACTGTGCTGGAAACTTTGACGCCCATTTGTCCGCTGCTGGATTCCTTGAAGGAGATCAAGCCGGAGACGATGCCGGACAGAGCATCCTGTGAGGGCATGATCGTGATCGATGACGCGGTAAAACGACGCATCACGGATCTCACCCTAAACCGGATCAAAGACAGCATCCATAAGCTGCCCTGGAAAGAGGAAGCTGAACAGATCCTTCAGAAAATGAGCCCGGAGCAGAAGTCCCGCTTGGTCTGCGGCCAGCCGGGAGCCTTAAGCACCGAGATCATCGGCTCAGCCGCCAATACCGTGCCTGGCGCGGCGGGCGAGACCACGCCTTGTCTGGAATCCATGGGCGTATCCCGTCTCATCCTGGCAGATGGCCCGGCCGGACTGCGCCTGCAGAAGCATTACCAGGTTGATCCGGAAAATGGAAGCATCTACATGATGAATGGCTATCAGGCGCTGGAAAACCGGATCTTCGGGACGGAGTATCTGCACGAAGGGGCGGAAGATCATTATCAATTCTGTTCCGCGATACCGGTCGGTACACTTCTGGCGCAGTCCTTCGATACCGCCTTGATGGAAGAGGTCGGAGACCTGATCGGGACGGAAATGGAAGAGGCCGGCGTCCAGGTTTGGCTGGCGCCTGGCATGAATATCCATCGAAACCCGTTGTGCGGACGCAATTTCGAGTACTATTCAGAAGATCCGCTTGTGAGCGGAAAAATGGCCGCGGCCCTGACCCGGGGCGTGGAAAGCCACCCGCACTGCGCGGTGACGATCAAACATTTCGCCTGCAACAATCAGGAGGAAAACAGACGAGGCGTGTCCAGCATCGTTTCGGAGAGGGCTCTGCGTGAGATCTATCTGAAAGGTTTTGAGATCGCGGTCAAAGAAGCCCACCCGAAAGCCATCATGACCTCCTATAACAAGGTCAATGGTGTACACACCGCCAACAGCTATGATCTATGCACGACCGCGGCGCGTAAGGAATGGGGATTCACCGGTATCATCATGACGGACTGGATGACGACGAACCAGAATGGCGGTTCCGCTGCCGTAAAGTGTGTACAGGCAGGCAATGATCTGATCATGCCCGGCAACCCGTCCGATATTCAGGAGATTCTTGACGCGCTGGGGCAGAAGAATGATCTTTCGCTGGCGAAAGAGGAGCTGGATGCCTGCTGTCTGCGCCTGTTGAGTATGATCTTCACCTTGACGAAATAACACAAAAAAAGACGCGGTCTTATGAACCAAGACTGCGTCTTTTTTTGTTGGTATGAGATCAATCGCCAAGAGCGGTTTTCTGCGGTACGCGGGTCTCTTTGTTGTAGCAGGCAAAGCATCCATCTACCAGATCCTTGTCCAGCTTGGGTGAGAGCAGGCTTACGACAGGGACCAGTACCAGACCGATGAGCATGGCCATGGCACCGCAGGCGATGGGCGAGCGCATCCAGACGGGAAGGATGGTCGGCACGAACATATCCAGCAGAGCCAGACTGGAGCCGAAGAGGAAGCTGACCCAGCAGGAAAGACGGGTCGTCTTTTTCCAGTACAGAGAGTACAGGAAGGGAGCCAGGAAAGAACCGGCCAAAGCGCCCCAGGAAATACCCATCAGCTGAGCAATGAATGTGACCTTGCTCTTGTACTGGACCAGAGCGATGATGGAAGAGATCGCGATGAAGACGACGATGAGGATGCGGATCAGCAGGACCTGCTTCTTTTCCGACATATCCTTTACGATATTATCCTTTACGAAGTCGATGGTCAGAGTGGAACTGGACGTCATAACAAGAGAGGACAGAGTGGACATGGAGGCGGACAGGACCAGGATCACGACCAGAGCCAGCATGAAAGGAGACAGTCCTTCCAGCATGGTCGGGATGATGGAGTCATAACCATTCGCCGCGATGTCGATCTTGTCAGAGAACAGACGTCCGAAACCGCCCAGGAAGTAGCAGCCGCCGGCCACGACCAGCGCGAAGATGGTGGAGATGATGGTGCCTTTTTTGATGGAACCTTCGTTTTTTATGGCGTAGAATTTCTGCACCATCTGCGGCAGGCCCCATGTACCCAGTGAGGTCAGGATCACAACGAACATCAGGTTTAAGGGATCCGGTCCGAAGAAAGAGTTGAAGATACCAGGCGTCGTGGATACGGTTTCATCGGTGACCTGCGCCAGACCATCCAGCGCGGCGATCAGACCGCCCTTGCTGCCGATGACCGCGGCAATGACAGCCACGATGCCGATCAGCATGATGATGCCCTGAATGAAGTCATTGATGGCAGTAGCCATATAGCCGCCGGCGATGACATAGATCGCGGTCAGTACAGCCATCAGGATGATGCAGACAGAGTAGTCGATGCTGAAAGCCATTCCAAACAGACGTGACAGACCATTATACAATGAAGCGGTATAAGGGATCAGGAAGATGAAGATGATGACAGAAGCGATGATCTTCAAAGACTTGCTTCCAAAACGGCGGCCGAAGAACTCCGGCATGGTGGCGGAATCCAGGTGCTGCGTCATGATGCGGGTACGGCGTCCCAAGATGACCCAGGCCATCAAAGAGCCGATGATGCAGTTGCCGATTCCGGCCCATGTGGCGGCAATACCATATTTCCAGCCGAACTGACCGGCGTAACCGACAAATACGACCGCGGAGAAATAAGAAGTTCCGTAGGCGAAAGCGGTGAGCCAGGGACCGACAGAGCGGCCGCCCAGAACAAAACCATTTACGTCAGTTGCGTTTTTCCGACAGTAGAGACCGATCCCGACCAGGACGGCAAAGTAGAGAATAAGTAATGCCAGTTTCATCGAATGTTTCCCTTTCTTTAATTCAACGCTTTTAAGCGCTAAAGCTTGAAATCGTTAAACAGTATAACGCTCATTCGTTCGCTTGTCAATAGAAAAATTAGTTTACTTGCATCTTTTTTTGGACTATAATAACAGTATCTTGTGTGTACGGAGGTCATCGTCATGGAATTATGGTATAAACAGCCGGCATCCCGTTGGGACCAGGCCCTGCCGCTTGGCAATGGACGTCTTGGCGCCATGGTATTCGGCGGGATCGAAAAAGAACATATTCAATTAAATGAAGATTCCGTATGGGGCGGAACCTATATAGACCGTATCAACCCGGACGCCGCCCGGTATCTGCCCGAGATCCGTGAGCACATCCTGCATGACCGGATCGAAGAGGCAGAGCGCCTGGCCAAGTATGCTTTGACAGCTACGCCGGAATCACAGCGTCCCTATCAGACGCTGGGTGATCTGACGATCCAGTTCTATGGTTCGCATATTCCCAATCCCAATGAGGTGTTCATTCCCATGTTCGGGGCCGGCATCGCGTCAGATAAACAGCCGGATTCCTATCGGCGTTCTCTTTCCTTAGACAATGCCATAGCCCGCGTGGAGTACGCGAAGGGGCAGGATACTCACATCAGAGAAATGTTCATTTCCCATCCGGATCAAGTCCTGGTGATCCATCTGGCCGCGTCCGGCTCGGAAAAACTGCACTTTGATTGCTCCTTTGACCGCAGGCGTCATATCGACCATTCCTGGCATCTGTCGGATGATACCATTGCTTACGATGGTACGACCGGGGAGAATGCGATCGCGTTCTGTGGCATGATGAAGGGGATCTGCGAAGATGGCAAGGTCTATACCATTGGCGATCATCTGATCGTGGAAGACGCGAAGGAAGCGACCTTGCTCTTTACCGCGGCCACATCCTTCCGGTATGATTTTCCGGAGGGAGCCTGCAAGGGGATCCTGGAAAAAGCTTCTGAAATGAGCTATGAAGAACTGAAAAGCCGTCACATCGAGGACTATCGCAGCTTGTTTGACCGTATGGAGCTGACCTTCGAGGTAGAAGACAAGAGCGCCGTGCCTACGGACGAACGGGTACAAAAGGTGCGCGATGGCGGAGAAGATCCGGGCCTGATCCCTCTGTACTATCAGTTCGGACGGTATCTTATGATCTCCGGATCCAGGCCGGGCACCTTGCCGCTTACCTTGCAAGGGATCTGGTGCGACAGCTTCATGCCGATGTGGGACAGCAAATATACGATCAACATCAATACAGAGATGAATTACTGGCCGGTCCATACCGCGAATCTTTCCGAGTGTGAAGAACCTTTATTTGAACTCTTGAACCGGATGAAGGGGAATGGACAGGAGACCGCCCGCGACATGTATCAGTGCCGAGGCTTCGTAGCCCATCACAATACCGATATCTATGCCGACACCGCGCCGCAGGATAAGGTCATTTCTTCCACCTACTGGCCTATGGGCGGAGCCTGGCTGTCGACTCATATCTTCGAGCATTATGAATATACTCATGATCTGGACTTCCTCGAGGAGAATTATGATACGCTGTATCAGGCCGTATTGTTCTTTAAGGATTTCCTGATCGAGGATGAGAAGGGACGGCTCGTCACCTGCCCGTCGCTGTCCCCCGAAAACACCTTTATTCTGCCAAACGGAAAGGTGGGACGTTTGACAGCGGGACCGGCCATGGACAATCAGATCCTGACCGTTCTGTTCAACCAGTTCATCAAGGCTTCCGAGCTTCTGGGTTATGATGAAGAATTCAGAGAAGAAGTGCGGACCATGAGAGACCGCCTTCCCAAGACCGAGATCGGAAAATACGGTCAGATCATGGAATGGCGCAATGATTATGAAGAAGCGGAACCCGGACATCGTCACGTTTCTCAGCTGTATGGGGTTTATCCGGGCAACCTGTTCACCGTGGAAGATACGCCGGAACTGATCAAGGCGGCAAAAGCAACTTTGGAACGTCGGGCAGCCCATGGCGGTGGATATACCGGATGGAGCAGGGCCTGGCTCAGCATCCTTCTGGCACGCTTCCGCAAAGAAGAAGACACCCTGAAAAGCCTGAATACACTGCTCAAGGAGTGCACCTATGATAACCTGATGGATAATCATCCCCTGGGCCGGGGCTCCGTCTTCCAGATCGATGGCAACTTCGGAGGCGCGGCTGCCATTACGGAAATGCTGGTCCAGGATTACGGCGGAAAGGTCGTCCTGCTTCCGGCGCTTCCCAAGGCTTTGGCAAGCGGCCACGTGAAAGGCCTGAAGCTTCGCGGCGGCGCGGAACTGAACATGGAGTGGAAGAACGGCAAGGTAAGCTGGTTTGAGATCAAGGCCGAAAAAGGATGGGAAGGCAAAGTTTTCATGAATGGTGAAGGAGCAGAGACCAACGCATGAACGATAGTAAACGAACGGCTGGCTTAAGGGGACGGTTTCTCGGCCTCGCGCTGAGCCTGCTGGCGGTCTTCCTGATATGGCCGGACGGGCTAAAGATCCGGGCGGAAGAGACAGAAGACAGCTTTACCATATTATTCTTTCACGAAACGTCCTGCGCTACCTGCAACGGAACACAGGAGTTCTTCGATGTGTTCAATGAAGCGGTCGGAGATATCAAAGAGCAGTACCATTATGAGATCGATACGATCAACGTCTTCCAGGAAAGCGGCAATGACCGCCTGAAGGAGGAGTTGGCCCGCATCGGAAAGACAAGACAGGATGTCTCTGTGCCTTGTGTCATCATCGGAGAAGATGTCTTGTGCGGCCTGGAGGAGATCCGCAACGGGATCCGCGATATTTTTGTCAAGTACGGCGAAGGATATAAGGCAACTTATCAGGAAGCGGAAACAGAGGAAGAGGATACGAAAAGCGCTGTCTTCGACGGTATCCAGGTCGATCCGGACGCGCACACGATCTGCTTTTTCTACACCTTGTCCTGTGATGACTGTGAACGGGTCAAAAAATACCTGGCAGACCTGGAGACCGAGATCGATGGAAAACCGGTCGAGGTCCAGTCCTACAGTATCGCGGAGGCAGATGGCATCGAGAAAGTGCGGGCCATGTTTGACGCCTATGACGTGCCGGAAAGCGAGCAGCAAGTCCCGATCATCTTTTCCTCCAAAGGATACCTTTCGGGCGGAGACGCCATTATAAACGGACTGGAGAAAGCACTCGGGCAGGGGGATTTCCTGAACTTCGCTTATCCGAAAACGGGTTCCAAGATCGAACCGCTGAAGGCGAGAGACCTTCCGGCGATCGCGCTCACCGGCTTTATCAACGGTTTCAACCCCTGTTCGATCTCCATCCTGTTCCTGCTTCTTTCCCTGATCATGATGGATAAGAGCCGGATCCTGAAAGTGGGATTCACTTTCATGGCCGGCAAGTTCGTAACGTATTTCCTGCTGGGCATCGGCCTGTATTCCCTGGTCTCCGTGATCGACTTTGTCTGGATCGACAAGGTCCAGCTGGTCCTGAATATCGTTTTGATCGGGGCGGCGTTGTATCTGGCAGTCCTCAATATGCTTGATTTCTTCGCAACGTTGAGGGAGGATTACGGCAAGGTGCGCGCGCAGCTCCCGCAAAGGCTGCGCCGGTTCAACAACAATATCATTAAGAAGGTCATGGCGGATGGGAACCGCAAATATCTGCTTCTGATGATCTTCCTGGCGGCTATACTGATCTCAGCCGGAGAGTTTCTGTGCACCGGCCAGATCTACCTGGGTACGATCATCTATATGCTCAACCGCGGTTCTGACAGCCGTATGCTTACGGTCCTTGCCTTTGTATTGTATATCGCGGCTATGTGCCTGCCGCAGTGTATCATGATCCTGGCGGTCCGCGGCGGAGCCAATGTCATGAATATGACAGAATCGACCAGAAAACGGTTCCCGATCATTAAGCTGGTCAACTGCCTGGTCTTTCTGGCCTTCGCGGGGCTTATGATCTGGATGACATTTATTCGCTAATCAGAGGGGGGTAATGTTTTGTTCGGCAGCAAAAAGAAAAAAACGAAAAAGAAGTTCAGTATCTTTGCCGGAGGGAAAGAAGTCTTTCGGGCACCACTGATCGAGATCCCTTTAAAAGAAGAGACCATTATCCAAAAAAGCATTCAGTTTTTCGATGATCCAGAACCGTGCTATATCCACCGCGGGGCTGTCGTGACCCGTCTGGCGGATGAAATGGCCCAGGCATGTGAAGAAAGCGGCGGGAAACTGAGCGGGGAAACTTTACCGGAAAAATTCATCCAGTATCTGACTTTTGAAAATGTGGAGTCGATCGAAGTCATAGAAGAATAAAGACTTGATATTCCACCGATTTGTGATATACTCGAAAAGAGTGCTTTATCAAAGCAAAGAAAGGAAGAATCATCTATGAAATTAGGTATCAGTATTTACTGCCTTGACAACGCAATGGCTGAGGGCATGACCGTTTATGAGGCGATGGACTGGGCCAAAGAGCATGGTTGTGAGCATATTGAATTCGTTCCGTTCCATCTGCCCCTGGTCGATGAAGCGAACAAATGCCTGAATACGGAACTGATCGATGGCGTTCGTGAATACGCTAAGAAGATCGATCTGGAGATCTCCACCTATTCCGTCAACGCGGACCTCATCAAGCCGGATCCGGAAGAGCGCCGCGCGGAGATCGAACGTGTTAAGCTGCATATCGACGCAGCGGCCCGTCTGGGTCTGAAGTGGATGCGTCATGATATCGCCGGCTTCCGCCGTCCGTTCTCATCCAACACACCGATGAACTTCGAAAAGGATCTTCCTCTTATGATCGAGGGTACCAGAGAACTGTGCGATTACGCAGCACAGTATGGTATCACCACCACGCTGGAGAACCATGGTTTCTATTGCAATGGTTCCGACCGGATCATCCGTATCCTGGAAGGCCTTGAGCGTCCTGAAATGAAGATGACTCTGGATGTCGGCAACTTCCTGTGTGTCGATGAGTACAATATCGGCGCTGTCAAGAAGTGCCTGCCGTACGCTCAGATCATCCATCTGAAAGACTTCTATATCCGCCGCAAGGATCAGCTTCCGGGACAGAACGAGATGTTCAATTGTGACAACGGCAGCTGGTTCGAAACACTGGGCGGCATGATGCTGCGCGGTTCCATTACCGGTCAGGGAGATATGCCGGTCCGTGAGATCATCCACATGATCAAGGATTCCGGTTTTGACGGGTATGTATCCATCGAATTTGAGGGTATGGAGCCCTGCAAGCGCGCTACCGATATCTGCTTGTCTATGGCACGAGCTTTCTTCGCGGAGCCGTAAGATCGATCGATCCGGACCCGAAAAGAATAAATATCACACAAGGAGGATACACTCATGAAAAAGTATGTATGTGACGTTTGCGGATATGTTTATGATCCAGAAGTCGGCGATCCGGATAACGGGATCGAAGCCGGCACCGCGTTTGAAGATCTGCCGGAAGATTGGACCTGCCCCCTGTGCATGGTCGGTAAGGACAGCTTTTCCGAAGCGGAGTAATCGTCAGTAGTTTTACGAAAGAAGGTTTTATCAATGGAAAAGAAGAATATCGATTGGGGCAACCTCGGGTTCGGCTATCAGCAGACGGACTATCGCTTTGTTTCCAATTATAAGAACGGTGCCTGGGACGAAGGAACCCTGACCACGGACGCGAACATCGTAATAAACGAGTGCGCCGGAGTCCTGCAGTACGCGCAGACCGTTTTTGAAGGCATGAAAGCTTATACTACGGAAGACGGCCGTACCGTTGTATTCCGTCCGGACCTGAACGCCGAGCGTTTTGAAAACTCCGCCCGCCGTCTGGAGATGCCGGTCTATGATAAAGACCGTTTCGTGGAAGCGGTCAAGAAGACCGTCAAGGCCAATGAAGCTTATGTGCCTCCGTTTGGAACCGGCGCTACCTTGTACATCCGTCCTTACATGTTCGGAAGCTCACCGGTCATCGGTGTTAAGCCGGCAGAGGAATATCAGTTCCGCATCTTGACTACCCCGGTCGGTCCGTATTTCAAGGGCGGCATCAAGCCCCTTACGATCCGTGTTTCCGACTTTGACCGTGCGGCCCCGCATGGAACCGGTCACATTAAGGCTGGCCTGAACTATGCGATGAGCCTGCATGCCATCGTGACCGCTCACGAAGAGGGTTATGATGAGAACATGTATCTGGACGCCGCTTCCCGTACGTATGTAGAAGAGACGGGCGGAGCCAATTTCCTGTTCGTTACTAAAGACGGAACCGTAGTCACTCCGAAATCGAACAGTATTCTTCCTTCCATTACCCGCCGCTCCCTGATGTATGTGGCAGAGCATTATCTAGGACTGAAAGCGGAAGAGCGGGAGATCCCGATCGAAGAAGTACGCGAATTCGCGGAATGCGGACTTTGCGGTACGGCAGCTGTTATCAGCCCGGTAGGCCGTGTGGATTATAAGGGAGAGCAGATCGTCTTCCCGAGCGGAATGAGCGAGATGGGCCCGATCACACGGAAACTGTATGAGACACTGACCGGCATTCAGATGGGCCGAATCGAAGCGCCTGAAGGCTGGCTCGTTGAGATCTGATCTTAAAGATCATCATGTAATGAAAAAAAGCGGTGCGCTGAAGGATCATATAATCTAACGTCCTGCAAGCGGCCGCTTTTCTTTTATCTGCGCTTTACTTGTCCATTTTGAGCAAAATCCGTCCTGTCAGGCACGATATTTACTATGAAATGAATATTGACAGAACGTTAGAAATTGTATACAATTATACAAGCATACATAAGAGATCCGGAAAGGACATCAGACTATGAATTTCGAGCAAGAATTCGATAACGCGCCGAAGGGCGAACTTCGTATGAATCCCAAGACCAATCTGCTGGAGGTCATGAACTTTGAATACGCGCTGCAGGATGTTGAAAAACCGAACCTGTACCGCATGCTCTACAGCTATGAGGAAGTTCCGAAGCTGATGTTCAACCAGCGTCTTGTCCCTATGGGCATGCCCAAAAATATCTGGATCACGGATACGACGTTCCGGGACGGACAGCAATCAAGAGAACCCTATACGACGGAGCAGATCGTCCACCTGTATGAGCTTCTCCATAAACTGGGAGGCCCGAAGGGTATCATCCGCCAAAGTGAATTCTTCCTGTACAGCAAAAAAGACAGGGAGGCAGCGCTCAAATGCCTGGATAAGGGATATGAATTCCCAGAAGTGACCAGCTGGATCCGCGCCAACCACAAGGATTTTGAACTGGTCAAGACCATCGGCCTGGAAGAAACGGGCATCCTGGTCAGCTGTTCGGATTATCACATCTTTTATAAGCTGAAGATGACCCGCCGTCAGGCGATCGATCATTACCTGGGCATCATTAAGGACTGCATCGATATCGGAGTCCGTCCGCGCTGCCATTTCGAAGATATCACCCGCGCGGATTTCTATGGATTCGTGGTTCCCTTCGTGATCGAACTGCATAAGCTGATGATGGAGACCGGCGTCCCGATCAAAGTACGTGCCTGCGACACGATGGGATATGGAGTCGGTATCCCAGGCGTGGCGCTTCCGAGAAGTATTCCCGGTATCATCTATGGTATCCATCATTACGCGCACATGCCTTCGGAATTGATCGAATTCCACGGACATAATGATTTTTACCGGGCCGTATCCAATTCCACTACAGCCTGGCTTTACGGCGCATCCGGCGTCAACTGTTCGCTGCTGGGCATTGGCGAACGCACCGGCAACTGCCCGCTGGAAGCGATGGTCATGGAATACGCCCAGCTTAGAGGCAGCTTTGATGGAATGGATCCGACGGTCATCACGGAGATCGCGGATTATTATAAGAATGAGATCGGCTATGACATTCCACCGCGTACACCTTTCGTTGGCGATGACTTCAACGTAACGAGAGCGGGTGTCCACGCGGACGGTCTGCTGAAGAATGAAGAAGTCTACAATATTTTCGACACCAAGACGATCCTGAACCGCCCGCCGCGTATCATGATCAGCAATACATCAGGCGCTTCCGGCATCGCGGCCTGGTTAAGACAGCATGTGGTTTCGGAAGACAGCGAGTCTATCCAGAAGACCGATCCCCTGGTGGTATATCTGAAGAACTGGGTCGATGAACAATATGCCAATGGCCGCGTTACGGCGATCACAGACAATGAACTGATGGAGCAGATGGAAGAATGGAGAAAGCAATGAAATATTATGAAAGCGGCTGTATCTACCAGAATGGACAGCTGATCCCGTGTGGATCGATCGATCCGAAAGCAAAAGAAAAGACCATGGCCTATCAGATCCTTCGCGCTCATGATGAGGGCAAGGATCCGGATACCATGCATATCCGTTTTGACGCGCTGATCTCTCACGATATCACCTACGTGGGCATCATCCAATCCGCCAGAGCCAGCGGCCTGGATCAGTTTCCCGTTCCCTACGCGCTGACCAATTGCCACAACAGTCTGTGCGCGGTCGGCGGAACGATCAATGAAGACGACCATGTCTTCGGACTGTCCGCGGCGAAAAAGTATGGCGGCATCTATGTGCCGGCCAATCAGGCGGTCATCCATCAGTACGCAAGGGAAGCCTTGACCGGTGTTGGCCGGATGGTGCTGGGATCGGACAGCCATACCCGCTATGGTGCTTATGGAACCATGGGCATCGGCGAAGGTGGTCCCGAACTGGTCAAGCAGCTTTTGAAGAACACCTATGACATCCCGAACCCGCAGGTGGTTCTGATCTATGTGACCGGCGCTTTGAAGCATGGAGTTGGCCCGCATGATGTGGCCTTGGCCTTGTGCAAAGAAACCTTCGGGATCGTAAAGAATGCGGTCCTTGAATTTGCCGGCCCCGGTATTGCTTCCTTAAGCACCGATGAACGGATCGGGATCGATGTCATGACAACGGAGACAGCCTGTCTGTCTTCGATCTGGCAGACGGATGAAAAGGTCCGGACATTCTATGCGGATCATGGCCGTCCGGAAGCTTATCAAGACTTGGCTCCGATCGATGGCGCCGCGTATGATCATTATGTGGCCCTGGATCTGTCCGAGATCGAACCGATGATCGCGCTCCCGTATCATCCCTCGAACGCGGTCTCGATCCGCGAACTGAAGGCCGATCCAGAAAAATACCTGGAACCGCTTGGCATGCTGGACAAGATCCGGGATGGAAAGGTATATGTCGATCAAGGCATCATCGCAGGCTGCGCGGGCGGCTTGTATGAAAACATAGAAGAAGCGGCCGCGATCGTGAAGACCGGTGCGATCGGTGATGGAGCCTTCAGCCTGAGCGTATATCCGGCGTCCACGCCGATCCAGAAAGAAACGATGCGCAATGGCATCCTGGAAGATCTGCTGCTGGCAGGAGCCTTGATCAAGCCTTGTTTCTGCGGGCCTTGCTTCGGCGCGGGCGATGTTCCGGCCAATAACGCGTTTTCCATCCGCCATACGACAAGAAACTTCCCCAACCGGGAAGGGTCCAAGCCGGGCGAAGGTCAAGGCTGCTATGTCGCCTTGATGGATGCGCGCTCCATCGCGGCCACGGCGGCTGCCGGAGGCGTACTGACCGGCGCGGATGAGATCGAATATACCGTAGAGAAAAAGCCATATCATTTCGATGGCTCCATCTACGAAAAGCGGGTCTATCAGGGGGTCGGCCAGCCTGATTCTAAGGCAGAACTGATCCTGGGACCCAACATAACAGACTGGCCCACCATCGAGCCGTTGAAAGAAGACCTTCTGGTCCGCATGGATGCTGTGATCCGGGATCCGGTCACGACCACCGATGAACTGATCCCCTCCGGCGAGACTTCTTCTTATCGCTCCAATCCGCTGCGTCTGGCCGAGTTCGCCCTTTCCAGAAGAGTACCGGAATATGTTGGGAGGGCGAAAGAGACCGCGGCCATGAGCCCGGAAGATCTCGGCTTTGACAAGACCAAGACCTCCATCGGGTCCGCGATCTTCGCGAACAAACCGGGTGATGGATCCGCCAGAGAGCAGGCGGCTTCCTGCCAGCGTGTACTGGGCGGAGCGGCCAACATCGCCATCGAGTACGCAACAAAACGCTACCGTTCCAATTGTATCAACTGGGGCATGGTGCCGTTCACGACTGAAGCATTCCCGTTTGAGACCGGCCAGTGGATCTTCGTGCCGGGCGTTCGTCAGGCCATCGCGGAAGGAAAAGAAACGATGACCGGCTATGCGATCGATGCAAACGATCCGTCAGACAGAAGCAAAGCGATCACCTTGCATGTGAGCGGGCTGACGCCGGAAGAGAAGCAGATCCTGTTGGACGGCTGCCTGATGAATTACTACAAATTCGCGAAGGAGAAGACCCATGAGTAAGATTCCAATGACCACGCCCCTCGTTGAGATGGACGGCGATGAAATGACTCGTATCCTGTGGAAGATGATCAAAGAAGAGCTGATCCTTCCCTATGTGGATCTGAAAACAGAATATTATGATCTGGGACTTGAAAACCGTGACAAGACAGCCGATCAGGTCACGATCGATTCCGCGGAAGCGACCAAGAAATACGGTGTCGCTGTCAAATGCGCGACCATCACACCGAATGTGCAGCGCATGAGCGAATACAACCTGCATGAAATGTGGAAAAGCCCTAACGGCACGATCCGTGCGATCCTGGATGGTACGGTTTTCCGCACCCCCATCACGGTCAGTCTGATCCATCCCGCGGTCCGCAGCTGGGAAAAGCCGATCACGATCGCCCGTCACGCCTATGGAGATGTTTACAAGAACACCGAAATCCGGACGAAAGAGGGCGGTACGGCGGAGCTTGTCTTCACCTCAGACAGTGGAGAAGTGACGCGTCAGGTCATTCAGAAGCTCGACGGACCGGGCGTTTTCCAGGGCATGCACAATAAAGAATCCTCCATCCGTTCCTTTGCGCATTCCTGCTTCCAGTATGCGCTGGATACGCGTCAGAGCCTTTGGTTCGGAACGAAGGATACAATCTCCAAGATCTATGACGGCGCTTTTAAAGAGATCATGGCTGATGTCTTCGAGGAATACAAGGATCGGTTCGAAGAAGCCGGTATCGAGTATTTTTATACCTTGATCGATGACGCGGTAGCCCGTGTCATCCGCTCCAAGGGAGGCTTCATCTGGGCCTGCAAGAACTACGACGGAGATGTGATGAGCGATATGGTCTCGACGGCCTTTGGGTCGCTTGCCATGATGACATCCGTCCTGGTCAGCCCGGACGGGGTATATGAATACGAAGCTGCCCATGGCACGGTCACCAGACATTACTATCGGTATCTCAAAGGAGAAAAGACCTCCACGAATCCGGTCGCGACCATTTTCGCCTGGACCGGAGCTTTAAGAAAAAGAGGAGAGATGGACGGCATTTTAGAACTTCAGGAATTTGCTGACAAACTGGAGAAAGCCTGCCTGGATACGATCGAAAGCGGTGTCATGACTAAGGATCTGGCGCTTTTAGCCGATCCGGATACCGTTCCGATCCAGACGGTCGACAGTGAAGACTTCCTGAAAGCGATCCGCGAGCGCCTGGAAGCCTGATCCTATGCATATAATAAGCCGCAAGAGATCATAACAAGATCTTTTGCGGTTTTTCTTTTGTTACATGATTGTAATGGATAATCCATCAGAAAATGTGGATATTCGATTGACATTATAACGCTTCATGGTATAATCGGCACGAATTAATTTTGAAGGAGACGCGGAAGATATGAAACATCTTTCGATCCATTTAAGAGGACCGTTCACCTCGCTGTATGATGAAGTCGGTCTCAGACGCGATTTCAGACGCAGCCTGAATTTTATCTTTCTCGGCAACCTGTGCGGTACGATCTTTGGTATCGTATGCGGCAGCGGAACGACCGCTATGGTCGGCCTGGCCAGTTCTTTGGGAGCAAAGGACCTGCACTTCGGCATCATAGCGGCGTTGATGCAGGCTTCCGCACTGCTGCAGATCCCGTTTTCGATGCTGGTCAGCCGCACGCATAAACGAAAAAAATATCTGTTGACATATGGCCTGATCAGCCGGGCGGTCTGGCTGATCTTCGGCCTGATCCCGATCCTGATCCCTTCCAGTCCGGGCTGGCTTCGGCTGTATTCCCTGATCTTCCTGGTCGGCATCTCATCTTTCATGGCTTCCGCTATCAACGTTTGCTGGTTCCCGTGGTTTTCCGACCTGGCGCCGTTGTCCATTCGAGGACGCTGGCTGTCCCATCGTGACACCGTCATTTCCGTAGTCAGCGTGGGCATGGGTCTGGTGATCGCCTGGCTGTTGGATACGCTCCCGCCGCAGAGCCGTTATATCATCATCTTCCTGGTCGGCGGCGCCTTCGGCATGATGGATATGATCAATTTCGGGTTCTGCACCGAGGTCTATAATACCCCGCCCAGCAAGCTGCGCATCCGCAGTGTCATGAAAAGCATGCTGAAGGATAAACCCTTCGTGCATTTCCTGATCATGTGGACGGCCTGGTGCTTTACGGCCAACATGGGTGGGGTTTACATGACACCATACGCCATGAACGTCATGGGCTTGAACGCCATGCAGATCATGATCTTCGCCACGATCGCGGGTTCTGTCGCTACGGTCCTGTGCATCAATCGATGGGGAGTCGCGATGGACCGCTACGGCTGCCGAAGCGTTATGATGATCACTTGCATCGTCGCCTCGCTTACCCCTGCGTTTTATCTGTTGCAGACGAAGGGCAGCATCTGGCCCACGCTGCTGCATAACTTTATCGGCGCCGCCTTCTGGTGCGGAGCCAATCTGGCCGCCAACAGCATGCAGTTGTCCAGCTCGCCGGATGATCTAAGGCCTACGTATATCGCCGTGTTTTCCTCTGTAACCGCTTTGGTTGGCGGAACATTGGGTTCTCTGGCGGGCGGAACGCTTTTGGACATGTGTGAGAGCCATGGATGGTTTACGGGATGGTTCGACCGTTACAAAGCCTTGTTCCTCCTGGAGGTCATCCTTCGCCTTGGTTTCGTTCTGATCCTGGTCCCCAAGCTTTCAAACGATAAAGAAGGTTCTGCAAGAGATCTTTTGAAACACATGATCCCGGGCAAGAAAAAAGCATAAAAAAGAGAAGTGCGAAAACGATACGATCGTCTTCGTACTCCCTTTTTCATGTATATCATTCACCCAGAACGACTTTCATGTACTTTTTCTTGCCACGACGCAGCATCAGTCCCTTGGCAAGTTCTTCCTCGGTAAAGGAAACGGTGAAATCAGCCACTTTTTCCTCATCGATCGTGAGGCCGCCCTGCTGAATGGCGCGGCGTCCGTCAGAACGGGTCTCGATCAGACCGGCCTTCTGAAAAAGCGTGATAACATCGATCTTGCCATCTGTCAGATCTGCAGAGGTGAGGGTGGTGGTAGGGGTATCCGCGGAAGGACCGCCGCCGAACAAAGCGCGGGCGCTGTCCTGAGCCTTTTTGGCTTCCTCTTCACCATGTACGAGCTTGGTCAGCTCAAAGGCCAGGATCTCCTTGGCGGTGTT
>ONBQ01000120.1 GCA_900316145.1 uncultured Eubacteriales bacterium | reverse complement strand
CTGCTGCCAAAGGCATTTCTGCCGTGACCCCGGGTTACATCGGCTCGATCGCGGTAGCCTATATCCCGGTCGCTTTCGTAGTATTTGCGGAGCACCTTGCGGACCACAAAAACATCTCCTCGATCATAGATAAAGACCTCCTGACCGACCCGGGCCTTTCCCGCACTCTTCTCGGTGACGGCGTGGGTTCGATGGCCGGTGCATTCTTCGGCGGCTGCCCGAATACCACTTATGGCGAGTCCGTTGGCTGCGTTGCCATCACCGGAAACGCTTCTGTTGTTACCATCCTGGCGACCGCTATCATCGCCATCGTCGCTTCCTTCTTCGGACCGCTGGTCACCTTCCTTTCCACGATCCCGAGCTGCGTCATGGGCGGTGTCTGCATCACCCTGTACGGCTTCATCGCTGTCTCCGGTCTGAAGATGCTGCAGGGCGTAGACCTGAATGATAACCGCAACCTGTTCACCGCTTCTGTCATCCTGATCGCCGGTATCGGCGGAATGTCCCTGAAGATCGGTGAAGTTGTCCTAACGGAAATTGCCTGCGCCTTGATCCTGGGCATCATCGTCAACCTGGTCGTCTCCCGTCTCCCGAAAAAACAGGGCTGATCCCTAATTGCACTAAAAGGCCGTGAAACCAAAATTTCACGGCCTTTTTTGTTATTTTAGAATAATGTAACAGACAGGAGCTCCAATTCTGAGGCTTCTTCAAATACGAGCTTCAGCTCAGCTTCCTCTCCGGAAGCCTGGATCGGAACAGAAACCTCGTCTGATCCGTTGACGATGACCTCCCCTGCGAATTCAGCTCCGATGAATATCCTGATCTTTCCCTTTCCCCGCGCTTTTATACAACAGCCGGACCATGGACTGTTCGAACGGATATACCGGAATACAGCGGTATCCCCAGGCGTGATCGATCGCAAGACTTCTCCATATTCTTCATCCACGTCGATAAAGCACTGTCCAGTGAGCTGGCACGCCTGATAGCCATAGATGGTCTCTCCCGGTCCAAATGGTTCTCCAACGCCTTGGGAGGTCATTTTGACTTCAGGGATCGAACCATCTTCCAGCACCCGGATCTTTTCGATGCATAGTCTGCGGTGCTGCTGGGTGCCCCGGCTGCAGCGGTGGTAAAAGACATACCATTGTCCGTTGACGCATTCAATGGAACCATGATTGTTCCAGCTTTGCGGATCGCATCCATCATTATCGATGATGATGCCTTGATACGTAAAAGGTCCAAGGGGCGACTTGCCTGTTGAATAACCCAACGATGTCGGCTTGCCTCTTTCCATATCCGCGTAGACATAATAGTAGGTATCACCAATCTTGCGCATGGAAGAACCTTCATGGAAATAGTGCTGTTCCTCCGTGACCAGATCGTCCACTATGCCATCCTGGTCGAAAGATATCATATCTTCCTGCAGCCGGACTCCGTGAGAAAAAATCTGCCCCCAATAATAGTATGCCTGACCATCTTCATCAATAAAGACAGCCGGGTCGATCCCGCCGCATGGCAGCTGGACAGGATCCGTAAACGGGCCTTCCGGCCGGTCTGAAACCGCGACTCCTTCGCTCTCATCCACCACACAAAAGTAAAGATAATACCGGCCGTCCTTTTCGATACAATCCGGCGCAAACAAGAGAGGCGGTTTTTTCGCGTTCAGGTTTTCTTCAAACCTGGCTTTCATATCATCCCCATCGGCTGTCAGCTGATCCAGCATCTTCTGGATAAACGGTGTGGGATGGCTCCAATCCAGCCCGGGATAATGCGGCGCGTCCGGATCCTCCTGCCAGGGCACATCCTGTCCTCGGAAAGATACGGGATGTACTTGCCAATTCTTCATATCAGCCGTCGATACGACGCGGTACTGATCACTGCAATAAACGTCTTCCCGATCATCAAAGCTTCCGTAGATATACAGTTTCCCATCGGACATTACATGGGCTTCACTATCAGGGATATGGATATCCAGCGGAAGGATCGGATTCCTTTGGTTTGAAAATATCAAAGCGTCTCATCTCCTTCTCTCTGTATGATCAATTCCACCGGGCAGTGGTCCGACCCAAAGATCTCATTATGGATGGAAGCACTCACAAGACGATCTTTTAAGACTTCTGACACGATGAAATAATCGATGCGCCACCCCGCGTTCTTCTCTCTGGCATGGAAACGGTACGACCACCAGGAATACGCGCCTTCCAGGTCCGGATAGAAATAGCGGAACGTATCGATAAACCCGGACGAAAGGACGGTCGTCATCTTTTCCCTCTCCTGGTCGGTAAAACCAGCGTTCATACGGTTGGTCTTCGGATTTTTGAGGTCGATCTCCGTGTGAGCGACATTCAGATCTCCGCAGAAGATCACAGGCTTCTTCTCTTCCAGTTTTTTCAGATAGGCAAGGAAATCTGTCTCCCAGCGCATACGGTAATCCAGTCGTTTCAGTCCATCCTGAGAGTTGGGAGTATAGACCGTGATCAGAAAGAAATCTTCAAACTCCAGGGTGATGACTCTTCCTTCATGATCATGCTCCTCGATCCCGATCCCGTAGGATACGGACAGCGGTTCGACTCTGGTAAAGATGGCTGTGCCGGAGTATCCTTTCTTTTCAGCGTAATTCCAGTACTGATGATAATCCGGCAGGTCCATCTGGATCTGGCCTTCCTGCAGTTTTGTTTCCTGCAGGCAAAAGACATCGGCATCGAGTTTACGGAAAGATTCCATGAAGTCCTTTCCCATGACGGCGCGCAGTCCGTTCACATTCCATGATATAAGCTTCATACAAGTGCTCCTTTGTGTCAAATCAGGAAAGGATACGAAGCTTTTATCTCCGTATCCTTTCAGGCTATTTATTTCAGATGTTCTACTGCCGCTCTTTCGATGGCCAGACCTTCCTGATATCTGGCGATGTAGGCATCAAAGCCCGCTACATCCTCCGGATCCGGCGCTATGGTGGTGCAGCCGGCTTCCTTGAAGATGCGGTCCGCCAAGAAGTCCTCCAGCGTTTCGCCGTCACGCTTTCTCAGCATGTAAGAGGCCAGGATGGCGATTCCATAGGCTCCGCCTTCACCCGCGGTTTCCATGACGGAGACCGGGGTATTCATGGCTGCGGCCAATACCTTCTGACCGACCGCCTCTGTTTTAAAGAACCCGCCATGTCCATAGATCGTATCCACAGAAACACCCTCTTCTTTGAACAGGATGTCCAGTCCGGTCTTTAATGCGCCGACTGCGCTGTAGAGGTTCGCGCGCATGAAATTGGCTAAGGTGAACCGGGATTCCGGCGTACGGACCAGAAGCGGACGGCCTTCTTCAAAGCCGGTCACATGCTCACCGGAGAAATAATTGTACGCCAGCAGATCTCCGCAATCCTTATCCCCTGTCATAGCGGCTT
The DNA here is from genome assembly GCA_900316145.1 of uncultured Eubacteriales bacterium. GTDB lineage: Bacteria > Bacillota > Clostridia > Lachnospirales > Bianqueaceae > RUG159. Next base: position 34,223 of record ONBQ01000120.1, on the reverse strand, counting down.
TGAACAGGGTCTGGAACAGACGCCCCGTGTCGACCTCCATGCCGAAGCTCTCAAACAATTCGGTGAAAAGTCTGACCCACGCGTTGATATCCGAAGTGCAGTTGTTGCAATGGACCATCGCGACCAGCTCACAGGAAGGCGTGGTGACCAGATCGATCTCTGGATGCGGCTTCTTTAAAGGCTTTTCCAGAACGATCATGGCGAAGACAGATGTTCCCGCGGAAACATTGCCGGTGCGTACACGGACACTGTTGGTCGCTGTCATACCGGTACCGGCATCGCCCTCCGGCGGGCACAGCGGGATCCCGGCCTGAAGATCCCCCTCGGGATCCAGAAGTCTGGCTCCTTCTTCCGTAAGCTTTCCGGCATCCTCGCCCGCCAGTAGGATCTGCGGCAGGATATCGCGGATATTCCAAGGATAAGCCTGTACCTCGGGAAGTGCCTGGAACTGATCGAGCATCACAGCATCATACTGCTTGACCGTGGTATCGATTGGGAACATACCGGAGGCTTCACCGATCCCGATGACTTTGCGTCCGGTCAGTTTCCAATGTACATACCCTTCCAGTGTCGTGATATAAGTGATATCTTTTACATGCTCTTCATGATTGAGGATCGCCTGATACAGATGAGCGATGCTCCAGCGCTGCGGGATCGAATAATGGAACAGCGCGCTGAGCTTTTCAGAAGCCTCTCCGGTGATGGTATTGCGCCATGTGCGGAATGGGACCATCAGTTCATCTTTATCATTAAACGGCATGTAACCATGCATCATGGCAGAAAAGCCCATCGCGCCGATCTTTGTCAGGGTGATCCCACAGCGTTCTTTCACTTCTTTTTTCAGCTTCGCATACGCATCCTGAAGACCGCTCCAGACATCCTCCATGGAATAGGTCCAGATTCCGTTTTCAAAGCGGTTTTCCCAATCATGAGCTCCGCTTGCGATCTGTTCATGGTTATCATCCAACAGCACAGCTTTAATGCGGGTCGAGCCAAATTCTACGCCCAGCACAGCCTTCTCTATATTGAGATTCATGCTCCGTTCCTCCTAAGGAATATGTGATATTCTTATTGTATTCTCGAAACGGTTTTCTGTCAATCTTCAATTGGGATTGCTTTTCCAAAAAGCATGGTGTATAATAAATTCATACTAATTAAGGAGGTATTATGATCCATGGAACGTGTGTGTGAATTCTTAAAAAAAGCCGGTACCTATTATCTTGCCACGGTAGAGGGTGATCAGCCCCGCGTCCGTCCCTTTGGCACCGCTCATATCTATAACGGAAAACTGTATATCCAGACTGGCAACTCCAAACCTGTCGCCAAGCAGCTCAAGGCCAATCCGAAGGCAGAGATCTGTGCTTTCGTTGGTGGTGAGTGGATCCGCATCGCGGGAGAACTGGTAGAAGATGATACCGAAGAAGAGCGTCTGAAGGCCCAGACCAGCATGCTCGAAGCCTATCCCAGCCTTGGCAATATGTATAAGGTCGGTGATGGCAACACAGCTGTCTACTACTTCAAGAACGCGACCGCTACCATCTCCAGCTTCACCAAAGCGCCCGAAGTGATCGAATTCTAATGATCGAATAAAAGCGTCAGGCTTTCCGGCCTGACGCTTTTTTAGTTTTATTCATATGGATTCCAAAGATATCTCTTCATGTCGACATGTCCGTTGACAAACTCCACTCCATCCTTCTTAAGCCGCTCCACCTGCACCTGGATCCCGCCGAAGACGAAGGCTTTGGACGGATATCCTTGTCCGTTTACGACCCGGTAACAGGGCGTCTCTTCCCCGTCAGGATTGTGATGCAGGGCATTTCCCACGACCCTGGCTCCCCTTTCATTTCCGGCAAGCATCGCGATCTGTCCATATGTCGCCACTTTCCCCTTAGGGATCCGGCGCACGATTTCATAGATCTTTTCATAAGACAGTTTCGTGATCGGGAGCCCGTCCTGCCAGAGCGATTTATCATGATCCGTCATTTTCTGTTTCCCATCTTTCAGATCCGCTGTTCTCCGTACTGGATACAGTACATAATATACCACTTTTTCAGGTGTTGTTCAACGCGTAAACGCTTGACAATTCCTGATTTTCAGGTATAATTATATATAAATCTATGAAGAGAAGAGTATGTTGGTGTCGGGATCCTTAGAGAGGTGTTCATCCGCTGCAAGAACACTGTTCCCAAACTAACAGAAGACCACCTCTGAGAGGCCCCAATCCGGCCCGGCGATGCCGTTATCATCATAAAATGAGAGGTCCTTGTTTTTTCAAGGGCAATGAGGGTGGAACCACGCTTACCGCGTCCCTTACATTACACAAATGTAAGGGGCTTTTCTTATATATTTCGAAAGGCCCCGCATCAGAAAGGAGTTTTTTCATGGAAAAAGAACAGTATCTTCAGGTGTACCGCCATTCTCTTGCGCACATCCTGGCAAAGTCCATCATCGAGATCTTCGGCAAAGAAAACGTACAGTATGCCATCGGCCCGCAGATCGCGGATGGTTTCTATTATGATTTCATGCTTCCGCGCACGTTGAACAACGATGACTTCAAGACCATCGAAGACAAGATGCGCGAGATCCTCAAGCGCCGCGAAGCCTGGACCCGCAAGGAGATTTCCCGGGCCGAAGCATTGGAGCTTTTCAAGGATCAGAAGTATAAGACCGAACTGATCGAAGATCTGCCGGAAGACGAAGTCATCTCCATTTATTGGACGGGTGATGATTTTGTCGATCTGTGCGCCGGTCCCCACATCGATAATTCTCAGGAGCTTATGAACGCGGCTTTCCAGATCAAGTCCGTTTCCGGTTCTTACTGGCGCGGTGATGAGCATCGCGATCAGCTGCAGCGTATCTATGTATATGCTTTCCCGGACAAGCAGCAGCTCAAAGAGCATCTGGCTTTTGTGCGTGAGGCACAGGAGCGCGATCACAAGAAGCTTGGTCCGCAGCTTGATATCTTCATGATGGATGAGACGGCTCCTGGCATGCCTTACTGGCTGCCGCGCGGCTTCAAGATGTTCAACGCCCTTCTCTCCTACTGGCGTGATATCCATGATGAGCATGGCTATATGGAGATCGCCGCTCCGCAGATCCAGAAGAAAGAGCTTTGGGAGACCTCCGGTCACTGGGCTCATTACATCGACGGCATGTTCATCGTTCCAGAAATGGATGAAAACCGTCGTTTCGTCCAGCTGGATGATCCGGATACCACCGGCATCTACGCGGCGAAACCCATGAACTGCCCGAACGCCATCAAGGTCTATGCTTCCAAGCAGCGCAGCTATAAAGATCTGCCCTTCCGCATCAGCCAGACGGATGTCATCCACCGCAAAGAGAAATCCGGTGAATTGAACGGCTTGTTCCGCGTTCAGATGTTCCGTCAGGATGATGCCCATATCCTTCTTACCGAAGATATGATCGAAGATGAGATCAACGATATCATGGATATCACGAACGAGCTCTACTCCACGTTCGGTCTGACCTATCGTGCTGAGCTTTCCACCCGCCCGGATGATTTCATGGGCGATATCGAGGTCTGGAATCAGGCAGAAGCCAGCCTGAAAGCCATTCTGGATAAGAAATACGGTGAAGGCGGTTATGAGATCAACGAGGGCGATGGAGCCTTCTATGGTCCGAAGATCGACCTTATGATGAAAGATGCCCTTGGCCGCGAGTGGCAGATGGGTACCATCCAGCTTGACTTCCAGCTTCCTCTGAACTTCCAGCTGGAGTATATCGGATCCGATGGACAGCGCCATCAGCCGGTCATGATACATCGCGCCATCTTCGGTTCCTTCGAGCGTTTCATCGGCATCCTGATCGAAAACTTCAAGGGTTCCTTCCCGTTCTGGCTGAGCCCTGTCCAGGTCGGCATCGTACCGATCCGTCCGGAGCATAACGAGTATGCCAAGAAGATCGCGGCACTGCTGCGCAAGAACCACATCCGCTTCGAGGTCGATTATACCGACAAGAACATGAAGGAAAAGATCAAGGCCTGCAAGACCTTCCGTGATCCTTACACCATCGTTGTCGGTGATAAAGAAGCGGCTGAAGGTACGGTCGCTATCAATATCCGCGGCAATAAGCAGCTGAAGGATGTTCCGCTGGATACCTTCCTTGCCCTGTGCCAGAAGATGAATGAAGAACACTCTCTGGAAGTGTATGATTCCCTGGACTGTCTGAACTAACGTTTCCCCTGTTTCTTTCTGAATGAGATACGCCGCCCTCCGGGTGCTTTGAATCGAAATGAGGTCAGGTATGGATAGAAGAGAACGTCTGCGCAAGCAGAACGAGAAGCTTGTATATACCACATTTCTTCCCAAAGAAGACATCTCCTCCGGTCAGACCTATGACGAGGAGCTGCTGCAGTATGAATATATCCGCAGTGGTGACCGGCGCAGCATCCCGGAGTGCCAGCGGATCTTCCGTGCCGGCGGGGCTCATAAGCTTTCAAAAGATCCTCTGCGTCATGCGAAATATCGGTTCGTAGAATGCGCGGCTCTGTCCGCGCGCTACGCCGTTGAGGGCGGGCTGACTTCTGAACAGGCACTCAACATTAAAGACCTGTACATACAGCGTACAGACCTTGCCACTTCTGTAGATGCGATCCTGGATCTGCTGACGGAAATGGTGACCGAGCTGACGGATCTGGTGGCGGATATCCGACGTACCGGTCAGATCGCCCTGCCCTTGTATGATACGGATCTGGATGAGGGGGATTCCGACGGCGTTCTGTCGGCCGCTCAGCAATCCCGGGCTATCTCGGAATGCATGGATTATATCTATTATCATCTTCATGAAAAGATCTACCTGGAAGAACTGGCTGAGCATGTCCGGCTTTCTCCCAATTATCTTTCCACCCTGTTCCATAACAAACGCGGAGTGACGATCCAGGCGTATATCCGCAGCCGCAAGATCGAAGCGGCATCCAACATGCTTTTGTATTCTGAATACTCCATTGCTCAGATCAGCAACATTCTCGCCTTCAGTTCTCCCAGCCATTTCATCCGCGTATTCCGGCAGGAGACGGGCACCACGCCTAAGGTATTTCAGGAGCAAAACTACAAAAAGCACTGGCATCCGTAAGTTTTTATATTCGGATAATCCATTGTTACATTCTATTGTACATGTTAGAATAAGATAAGAACTATTATCTACAAGGAGGAACACAATTGAGTGATTATCTTGGTAAGGATATCCCGAAGCTTGGTTTCGGTCTGATGCGCCTTCCTAAGCTGGAAGATGGCAAGACCATCGATATCGAGCAGACCAAGACCATGGTCGATATGTTTATGGACGCCGGTATGAAGTATTTTGATACCGCGTATGTCTATGAAGGTGGTTTGTCTGAGGCGGCTGCTAAAGAAGCTCTTGTTGATCGTTATCCGCGTGAAAGCTTCTATCTGGCCACGAAGCTCAATACTCATGCGCAGGGCTGCGTAGATGAAGCAACTGCCAAGGCACAGCTTGCTACCAGCCTGGAACGTACCGGTGCCGGTTATTTTGACTTTTATCTGCTGCATGCTTTAGGCAAGGGCAACTATCAGTCCTATGCAGATTACCATCTGTGGGATTTTATAAAAGAAGCCAAAGAACAAGGCCTCATCAAACATTACGGTTTCTCCTTCCATGATTCGGCTGAATTCCTGGATCAGATCCTGACGGAGCATCCGGATGTGGATTTCATTCAGCTGCAGATCAACTACGCGGATATGGAAGCCAACAATGTGCAGTCCCGTGCCTGCTACGAAGTAGCCCGCAAGCATGGCAAGCCGATCACCGTTATGGAGCCTGTCAAGGGCGGAACCCTGGCCAACCCGCCGAAGCGCGTCATGGATGTTTTCCAGGCCGCTGATCCCAACGCCTCCGCAGCTTCCTGGGCGATCCGTTTCGTCGCCTCCATGGACGGCATCATCACGGTCCTGTCCGGCATGAGCAATATCGCGCAGATGGCTGATAACCTGTCCTACATGAAGAATTTCAAGCCTCTTAATGAGGAAGAACAGGCTGTCATCAAGAAGGCGCAGGAAGTTCTTCTGAGCGTTGAACAGATCCCTTGCACATCATGTCGTTACTGCACGCCCGGATGTCCCATGGAGATCAATATCCCGGGTGTCTTCGGTGCCATGAACCAGTATCTGATCTATGATAACCTGGATGGCGCAAAGCGCAGCTATGGCTGGAATACGGAAAAAGGCGGCAAGGCCTCTGCTTGTATCCAGTGTGGTCAGTGCGAGGGTGAATGCCCGCAGCACATCACTATTATCGATTGGCTCGCGCGCAGTGCAGAACTTTTAGAGAATTAAACCACTTACTTCTCTTTCATCCAAAAACCTCCGACACGTCTCTTGGCGTTCGGAGGTTTTTGTGTTAGAAGTGATAGTCTTCATAATCTTCCTGGATAAACCGGTGAAAGGTGATGTGATGGCCTTCCTGGGTGAAGCAATAATAATAGGGATCTGGAAGTCCATTTTCAAAATACAGCAACAAATCGAATTCGGCTCCATCCATCTCTTTTTGAACAACATGATCGGAAAAACGATGGAAAAGCTCTTTTACCTCATCCATCCGGATATCATGCTTTGAAATCAGACGGATCAGATCCGCTAAGAATCCTTCTTCCGGCCTTTCCTGATGGATATATTCCGCGGCCTGCTCTGAGAGAACGAGCCCGATCCTTCCATCTTTCAAGACCCGGATCCCGGTCTGTCCGAAGTCGGAGGCTGCCCAAAGGGAAAAGCGCTCCAGTTCCGTCTTCATCTCTTCCATCGTAAGGTCGGCTTCCAGCAAATGACACAAAGAGGACAAGGGATAGAAGACCCTTATCTTCTCTTTCCGGTATCCGATCTTCAATTGCTGCTCATGTACAACATCCATGAGGTTTTTCTTCAGTCTGTCGTAATTCATCACTGGTTATTTTTTTGTGCTATCGCTTTTACGAAAGCATCCATTTCTTTTTTCAATCGGGGAACATAGTCCTGATATGCCTGTTCAAGCGCTTGATTATAGGCTTCGTTCTGACCGGCATGCAGATTATGCAGATAGGTATGCTCATGATCCGCCAGTTCCGGCCGGACACGAACGATGGTCGCGATACCGATGTTGGAACAGACATCCGCGATACGCCCCAGGTCGACCAGCAGATTGGTAAAGCTGGCATCCGCATAGATGTTGCAGTAACCATGGCTCATGCGGTTGAGATGGTTTTTCTTCAAAATGTCGCAGATCTCTTCCGACAGCTGGACTAAAGGTTCGATCTGATCCGCGCTGTCAACATCGCGCTTTTCGAAGGTTTTCTCTGCCAGGTCCAGGATCCGGTCCAGCACTTCTTTCAGGATCGACAGTTCTTTCAACGCTTCTTCTGAATAGACAGTACCTTGTGAAGCCAGGTCCCGCGCGTTTTCGGAAATATTGACTGCATGGTCGCCCAGGCGTTCGAATTCCGCTACGACCTTATAATACTGATCCAGGATCGCGATATGCAGGCTCTCTTTCAGATATGGCAGCAGTTGGACCATATACCGGCTTACACGGTCTGTCATCTGATCGATGTAGCCTTCCTCTTCTGCGATCTCCTGAAATACGGCTTCATCATAATCCGTCAGAAGCCCCATGGCTTTATTGATATTATCCCTGGAACTGCGGAACATGGTCAGAAGCATGGTATAGCAGCTGCGAAGAGCCAGCGCCGGCGTATTAAAGAAGACCGGGTTCAAAGATTCAAAAAGACCTTTGTATTTATTTTCACTTTCCGGCTCATCTTTCACGATGCGGCGTGATATCTTTTCATAGATCCCCAGTGTTGGCAGAAGGATCACCGCGCAGCACAAGTTAAAAATAGTGTTTGTATTCGCGATGATACCGGATGTAACTGATTTGTTCCATAAATGGTCCAAAAGGCCCATTTTATGAATAATGATAACAGCCGCCAGCACCAGGACCGTCTTGGCGAAATTATAAATGATATTGACGATACCGACTCTTTTCGCGTCTGGTTTCGCGCCGATGTAACATACGATGGCTGTCGTAACGCAATCACCCAGGTAAACACCGACGATGACCGCGTATACAGCCTTAAAGGTAAGGGCACCGGAGGCCGCGAAGGCCTGCAGGATACCGATGGTAGCGGATGAGCTTTGCAGAACGAATGCCACACCCGCACCGGTGAGATAACCGATGAAAGGGTTATCTCCCAAACCGCTGAACAACTTCTCTACGATACCAGACTTGGCCAGGGTATCGACCGCGCTGGTCATGTTCAAAAGCCCTGAAAACAGGATCCCAAACCCAATAGCGATATTACCTATCGCCTTGGAATTATTGACCTTTCTCTGGCTGCTCATGATCAGAATGATGCCAAGGATCAACGCGATCGGTGCCAAGGAAGACGGCTGAAAGATCCGGATCCAGGATGCTCCATTGGAGGAATCCAGATCCAGAAGCCGAATGATCTGACCAGTGATCGTGGTGCCGACATTAGCGCCTACGATGATACCCAAAGACTGGTGCAGGCTTAAAATGCCAGCTCCGACCAAACCGGATGTAATGACGATGGTAGCCGTTGACGACTGGATCAAAGCCGTCATTAATGCGCCAAGGATGAAAGCTTTGACGGGATTGTTCGTAACGTGTTCCATCGCTTTTTTCAGCGTGCCGGAGGCGCTTTCCTTTAGAGAATCACCCATCAGGCGCATTCCATAAAGGAACATGGCCAGCCCGCCAAAAAGTGTGAGCGCGTTAAAGATGTCCATATATGATCGTTATCCCCTTGCCATGTCAGGAGTCAGATCCACCGCCTGCATCTGAGCGCGCACACACAGCTCCGCGGCTTTGAAACAATGCTCCTGCGTCATGGCATTTTCTGTCCGGTTGATGCAATCCAGGATCAACTGGCCAAAGAACGGGAATCCGACCTTGCCGGCAACGTCGAACCGTTGCTCTCCGTCCTTATTCACCAAGAAAACATGATCCGTTGAAAACGGTTCTTCTGCTACATTTACATATTTGCGGATCTCGATATAACCTTCCGTACCGACCAGATACATACGGCCGTCGCCCCAGGTCCTTAATCCATCCGGGGTGAACCAGTGCACACGGAAGTAATTGGTCGTTCCGTTCTTGCCAACGATGTTGCAATCACCGAAATCATCCAATTCAGGATGCTCCGGATGATCATAGTTGGCGATCCGGGAAAACTGTACATCCGCGTCTTCTTCCCCGGTATAGAACAGGTATTGTTCGATCTGATGGCTGCCGATGTCACAAAGGATACCGCCATACTGCTCCCGATTCCAGAACCAGTCCGGACGGCTCTCCGGCTTTCCGATCCGATGCGGGCCAAAGCCTGTCACATGAATGACCCGGCCGATCGCTCCTGCTTTGACCAACTCACCGGCAAATACGGCAGCTTCTACATGAAGGCGCTCAGAATAATAGCACATATACTTGCGTCCGGTCCTTTGAACCGTCTCTTTAGCCATCTCCAGCTGCTCTAAGGACACGAGCGGCGCTTTGTCTGTGAAGTAGTCCTTGCCATGCTCCATGACCTTGCAGCCGAACGGACACCGTTCGCTGGTAACATGGGCGGAGGCGATCAGTTTGGTTTCCGGATCGTTCAGGACCTGCTCTTCACTTTCCGCCGCGATCGCCTGAGGGAAGGCCTTAAGAAAAGCTTCTACTTTGGCCGGATCGGGATCATAAACATATTTCAATGTCGCGCCGGCTTCTGTAAGACCGTTGCACATTCCATAGATATGACCATGGTCCAGATGCGCTGCGGAAAAAACAAACTCACCCGGTCCTACGACAGGCGCCGGCTTGCCTTTTGGAGCGTAATTCATACCATCTGCATGCTGCATGATTTGACCTCCTGCAATATGATTTAAATTGTTTTTCATGTTGTTTCAAGCATGTGTATCTGATTATAACATACTATCACGGCTTTCGCTATACCATCTTTCTTTATGCTTGACAGATTCTCCAAATTGTCCTATAAAATAGATAGCTTTCATATATGATCAAGGAGAGATTCCATGAAAAACCGATATGGTTCCCATGTTCTTGTCACTGGCGCTTCCAGCGGGATCGGTGCCGCTATCGCTGAGATGTTCGCTATGAATGGGTGTTCTGTGACCGGTACGTCCCGTCACTGTGAAGAACAAACCAAAACTTATCCCGGAGGCGGATCGCTTACATTTATGAAAATGGATGTTACCGACCCCCAGTCTGTCGATACGGTCATCGAACGTATTCCCCAGATCGATATCGCGGTGCTGGCTGCCGGAATGGGCGTAGCCGGCTCTGCTGAAGAGCTTCCCCTGGACCTGGCCCGCAGGCAGATCGAGACCAATTATCTTGGCGTCCTCGCTGTCGGAAACGCCGTCCTGCCAAAGATGCGCGCGCAGAAGAAGGGGTTGTTTCTGGTGATCGGCTCCATCGCCGGCCGGGTGTCCATTCCGATGCAGAGCCACTATTCTTCCAGCAAATATGCCCTGGAGGCGTATGTAGACGCGATCCGCATGGAAATGAGGCCATATGGGGTCCGTGCCTGCATTCTGGAGCCGGGAGATACCAGGACCGGCTTTACCTCTGCCCGCCGCACTTATATTCAAAAAGGCTCGCCTTACGAGCATGTCATTCAGAAAAGCGTGGCCAAAATGGCGAAGGATGAACAGAACGGACGTCCTCCCATGTCAGTAGCTAAAGTTGCATGGAAAATGACCGGAAGACGCAACCCGCCAGCCCGTGTTCCGATCGGCCTGGAATACAAACTGCTCATGTTCCTGCTCCGGCTCCTGCCTGACCGCTTGAAAGAATGGATCCTGTCGCTGATGTATCTGCCGAAATAAAAAAAGAAAGGATGATAGAGGTGTTCCTCTGTCATCCTTGTTTTTTTATTCGACCGGCTTGACCCGGTGTTTTACGCTTTCCAGACGAATAGTGTTGGTGCCTCCTCCACCGATCAGGCCGCCGGTCAGGATCACGTTATCTCCATCATGAAGATCCAACAGATCGACCGTCTCTCTTAAGGCATGATAGAAGATCACATCGATCGAGGGGAATTCTTCGCACAGAAGCGGGGTCACGCCCCAGGAGAGCGCCAGCTTACGATAAGCCGCTTCTGAAGTTGTGATACCGATGATCGGTGCCGGGCAGCGGAACCGGCTGATCATGCGGGCTGTGATACCGGATATGGAGGATACCGCGATGGCCTTGGCATCGACATCGACCGCCATCTGGCAGGCTGCATGGGAAATGGCGTCCAGATTGGTGCGGGTCTGGAAACGGATCTTTTGGAACAGGTCCGCGTAATCGATGTGCTTTTCCGTCTCTTCCGCGATCTCTGCCATCGTTTTGACCGCCTCTACCGGATGCTTGCCCGCGGCGGACTCTCCCGACAGCATGATAGCGGAAGCCCCGTCATAGATCGCGTTCGCGATATCAGATGCCTCCGCGCGCGTGGGACGAATATTTTCGATCATGGATTCCAGCATTTCCGTCGCGATGATGACGCGCTTGCCCAGCATGCGGCACTTCTCCACGATCTCTTTTTGCACGGAAGGAACTTCGGAAAAAGGAAGTTCCACGCCCAGATCACCACGAGCGACCATGATGCCGGCGGAATATTCACATATATCCTCGATATGCTGAACGCCGGAGCGGTTCTCGATCTTTGCGATAATGTCGATCTTCTCTCCACCGTTCTGATCCAGGAATTCTCTCATAGCCCGGGCGTCATCTCCGGTCGAAACAAAGGAAGCCGCGACGAAATCCACTCCGTTTTGAATGCCGAACAGGAGGTCTGATTTATCCTGTTCACTTAAGAAATCATCCGCCATGACTTTGCCGGGGAAGTTCATGCTCTTTTTATCAGACAGGACCCCGCCGGAAATGACATCACAGATCACGTCATGTCCTTCGATCTTTTTTACGCGGCATACCACAAGGCCGTTATTGACCAGGATCTCATCCCCGATGTGCAGTTCCTTGTACATGTTCTTGTAACTGACCGATACGTGATGGATATCTCCTACACAGTCTGTACAGGAAAAGATGAACTCCTGCCCCTCTTCCAGCGTAACTCTTTTATTCTCAAACACTCCGATCCTGTATTCCGGTCCCTTGGTGTCCAGCATGATCGCGATCGGCATGCCAAGCTCTTTTCTGACCTCTTTAATCGCTTCGATCTTGACCTGATGCTCATCATGGGTCCCGTGAGAGAAATTCAGACGCGCTACGTTCATACCGGCGTGGCACATTTTCCGAAGGGTCTCTTTCGACTCACTGGCTGGTCCGATCGTGCAAATGATTTTAGTTTTACGCATAACGAACTCTCCTTTATGAAATGATAGAATCTAAAACTCCGGTAAATCTTGCTATCATTATAGCACATTCTTTTCTCACCTGTCTACCAAACCTTGCTTTTTATACTCTGTTCCGTTATACTGGATATACATTTCGGCTTAGAGAAAAGAGGAAAAAATATGAAAAAGATCGCCGTATTTCTTGCGGAAGGTTTTGAAGAGATCGAAGCCCTGACACCGGTCGATATCCTGCGCCGGGCCGGGTTTGATTGTAAAACGGTTGGCGTGACCGGTTCCGTCGTCACCGGTTCTCACGGCATTGCCGTTCAGGCGGATCTGACCTTATCCGATCCCCTGGAAGAGTTTGATATGATCGTATGCCCTGGCGGGCTGCCCGGCTCTATCCATCTCAGGGACTGTGACGAAGTCATCCGTCTGGTCCAGGTCTTTGACCGGGATCCTGAAAAGTATGTTGCGGCGATCTGCGCGGCACCCCAAATCCTGGCCAAAGCCGGCATCACAACAGGCCGCCATGTTACTTCCTACCCCGGCGCGGATCTGGAATCTTTGTTTGCAGACGCGGTCTATCACACCGATAAAGCGGTCATCGTGGATGACAAACTCATCACCAGCCGCGGTGCCGGTACCGCCATGGAATTTGCTTTCACCCTCGTTGATGTATTGGGTGGCAACAGCCAGCCGCTGCGTGACGGTATGATGTATTCGCAATATCTGACAGCAGGCACGCTCCATGACTGACAGACCGGATACCATCCGCATCTACGGAGCTACGCAGAATAACCTGAAAAATATTTCTCTGGAGATCCCCAAGAAAAAGATCACTGTATTTACGGGAGTCTCGGGATCGGGCAAGAGTTCCCTTTGTCTTGATACGATTGCGGCCGAGTCACGCCGGGAGCTGAATGAAACATTTCCCAGCTTCGTCCAGCAGTATCTTCCCAAATACGGTCGTCCTTCTGTGGAACGGATCGAGAACCTGCCTGTGACCATTTTGATCGATCAGAAAAAGCCCGGACTGAACAGCCGCTCCACCGTCGGTACCTATACCGACATCTATGCCCTTCTTCGGCTGCTGTTCTCCCGCATCGGTCAGCCTTTCGTAGGCTATTCTGACACCTTTTCTTTCAACCATCCCTCCGGGCAGTGCCCTCGCTGCGAAGGTCTGGGAGAAGTGACCGAGCTGGACATCCATAAGCTCGTGGATTTCAATAAATGCCTGAATGATGAGGATGTGATCCACTTCCCCACCTTCACGACAGGTGCCTGGCGTTGGAAGCGCTATGCCTACAGCGGCTTATTCGATCTGAACAAGAAGATCAAAGATTATTCGAAAGAAGAGCTGGATCTCTTCCTGTACTCTCCCCAGATCCGGCTGAAGAACCCGCCGGCCAACTGGCCGAAATCCGCGAAATTCGAGGGCATGTACCCTCGCATGTACCGCAGCATCATCACGACGAAAGAAGGCAAGCGTCAGCAAAAAGTACTGGATCGGATGATCTCCACCTTCACCTGTCCGGAGTGCGGCGGCAGCCGTTTAAATGAACGGGTCCGCAGCTGCCGGATCCTCGGCAAAAACATTGCTGAGGTGTGCGATATGACCATTCCAGACGCCTTAAGCTGGGTCCGTCAGATCGAAGATCCTCTGGCTCAGGATATGGTGCGTGAACTGACGCGCCGTTTGTCGGCCCTGATCGAGATCGGTCTGGGATACCTGTCGCTCAGCCGTGGTACATCAACTCTTTCAGGCGGTGAAGCGCAGCGCATCAAGATCGCGAAGTACATCTATTCCGCTTTGACGGATATCGTTTATGTCTTGGATGAACCCAGTGTCGGACTGCATCCGCAGGATATCGAACGCCTGAAGCGCTCTCTGATCCGGCTGCGTGACCACGGCAATACCATCCTGATCGTGGAGCACCATCGCGAGATCATTGCTTTAGCCGATTATATCGTCGACATGGGTCCCGGTGCCGGGGATCACGGCGGTGAGATCACCTTTAAAGGGTCTTATGGCGATCTGCTGCTCTCGGAAACGACAACGGGACAGATGCTTCGCCGAAAGACTGTTTTCTCCTCCAGAGGCCGCAAGCCATCCTCCTGTTTTTCATTAAAGGACATTTCCTTCCATAATCTGAAATCTGTTGATGTGGATATTCCTATGGGAGTTCTCACTGTCATCGCCGGTGTGGCAGGCTCTGGCAAGAGTTCCCTGATCGATGCGTTTCTGAAAGAATATGAAGCTTACGACGGTCTGCCCGCGGTCTTTATCGGGCAGCGGGATATCGGCATCAACCTGCGCTCCACGACCGCGACCTACCTGGATATTTCAGACCCCATCCGCAACCGGTTCGCCAAGGCCAATCATGTGTCCAACACCTGGTTTTCGTTCAATTCCAAAGGCGCGTGTCCGGCCTGTCAGGGTCGTGGCGTCATATCATCGGACATGGCATACATGGAAACCATCGAAACGGTGTGTGAGTTGTGCAAGGGACAGCGTTATAATCAGGAAGCGCTCTCTTACCTGTATAATGGAAAGACGATAGCGGATGTCATGGCTATGACTGTTCGGGAGGCCTGCGTATTTTTTGAAAAAGAAGACTTTCTCTATCGTCTTCGCACTTTGGAACGGGTCGGCCTGGGGTATCTCCATCTCAATCAAAGCATGACGACCTTGTCCGGCGGCGAACTGCAGCGAGTCAAGCTGGCCAGTGAATTGTGGCAGATCGAAAAGGAACCTGACGCAAAACGTCTCTTCATTCTGGATGAACCGACCAACGGTCTGCATTTGGATGATATCAGGCGACTTCTCGTTCTCTTCCAGGAGATGGTCGACCAGGGCAACACCCTGATCCTGATCGAACATAGTCTGGACGTGATAAAGCAAGCCGATCATCTGATCGAACTGGGTCCCGGCGCAGGTGACGCAGGCGGACAGATCCTATTTGCCGGTCCTCCGGAACAGATCATCCATTGTGGATCTTCGGTTACCAAAGCCTATCTGTAACAAAAAAGCATATCCTTATCGCTTTCATGCAGCTTAAGGATATGCTTTTTCTTGCCTTTCTTACAGATCCAGCGGGTCTTCTTCCATGACCTGATCCAGGATCTCATACAGTTTCAGGAAGCGTTCTTCTACCGGGGCAATAGTTTCATTCAATTCCAGCACCGTTGTCGGATCTTCCTGAGCCTTCCATTCCGGTAATCCTTCTCCATTGGGGTCGCCCGTTTTTACGAAATTCACGATATAATCCGAGATCGTATCACTCAGTTTCCGATCCGCTTCATCAAACAGCTTGGAATCCTTCGGGATCATGTGATAGAAATAGATCATCTCTCCCGCGTGATTCGGTCCGATCCGGCGATTCTCCTTGGTAAAATAATACTCATAGACCGGGATGTGGTTCTGCAAGGCCTGTCTGGTCCAGTTATAATGACCATAAGTAAAAAATACGGCCGAAAAAATATCGATCCAGTTTTGTTTCGCTTCCGCGTTATTGGAGGCTGGGAATAATTCCATCACCTCGTCGGTATGGCGCTTGAAGATCTTTCGGACCTTATCCCGGTAATTCTTCATATTGGCCGGATCAGCCAGAACAAATGCCTGTCCTTCGAGCTTATTGTAGCCGTGCAGGATCTGCCGTTCATTATACCAGCCTTTGCGATAGGATTCATACGGTGTTTCCTTCAGGACGTAGCCATCGATGGTCACGTGATGATGATCCTTTGAAGCCTTGACCAGCTTTTTTGCGGGAATGGCGCGCAACGCTTCCAGAGAAGAAGCTTTCCACTCTTCCTTGGTCTTTTCCGCTGCATCATAGGCCTCTTCCAAGGTTCGGAACGAATGAGCCGGCTTTTTTGCTGTCATGGTGGAGCTTTCTCCGATCGCTCTCTGGAAGAGCCCTCTGGCCAGTGGCGAGGTGCACAAGGCCGTTACGCAAACGCTTCCGGCGAATTCTCCGGCGATCGTGACATTGGAAGGATCTCCTCCGAAGGCCGCGATATTCTTCTGTACCCACTTTAAGGCCTGGATCTGATCCAACAGGCCATAGTTTCCTGTTGTCCCATAGGGAGATTCCTTCTTCAGGTCTTTATCGGCGAAGAATCCGAAAATACCGACACGATAGGCCATGCTGACCACGATCACGCCTTTTCGTGCCAGACCTTCGCCGCTATGATCCGCGTACCAGGTCTGACCGCTGGTTAAGGAACCCCCATGGATATAGACCAGGACCGGCAATCCGGTTTCCTCTGTGACCGGTTTCCAGACATTCAGATATAAGGAATCCTCGCTGTTCTTCTCCCGGTGATCATCCTTGGTCGTGATCTTATAATCATGATAAGCAGCGATCTGCGTCAAAGAAGATACGATCGCAGGCGCCTGCTCCTGCATGCTCATGGGGCCGAAATGATCAGCCTTAAAGACATCATCCCAGGGTTCCGGATCCTGCGGTTCCTTCCAGCGCAGATCTCCTACCGGCGGTTTGGCATAGGGGATGCCCGCATATACCTCGACCTTTTTATCCTCGGTATAAACACCGATCAAGCGTCCCTGTTCGATGGTGATGACTTTTGTCGTCCTCGGGTCCTTTCCCTCGACAGCCGGATGATCCTTTTCCGGCCCTTGTGAAATATAGAAAATGATCAGTACACATACAAAGAACAGGATCCAGGCTATGACTTTAAGATACCCTGGCTGACCCAGGATCAATCTGGGCCAGATAAAGATAAATTCCGCTACGGCTGCCACGATCAGGATCGGGCCAAGGAGCGTGTTTTTATTCAGCTCCATGGCCGCGATACAAAGGATCCCGATCAGGATCAGCACGATGATCATGAAAGTACTCATGCTTCACAAAGCTCCAATGCCATTTTATACACTCTGGTCGCGTTGATCTCCAGCTGATGACGAGTCAGCGTTCCTTCTTTCAGCATGGCCAGCACGTTTTCATAGTCTGCTTTGCTGCCCGGCATGAACAATTCTCCGGAGGCCGCCGCGACTTTGCCGGCTTTCGCTACTTCATATTTGCTGTTCTTGGAGACCATCATCGCGATGACCCAGTCTGTCATCACGATGCCTTTGAATCCAAATTCATCCCGTAGGATATCCTGGGTCAGGTCTCTGCGTTCAGAGGTGTGGACTCCGTTCAACAGGTTATAAGAGGTCATGACCGACTTCGGCTGTGATTCTTTCACGCACAGTTCGAATCCACGCAGATAGATCTCACGCATCGCGCGTTCGGAAACATGGCTGTTATTGGCGTAACGGTTGGTCTCCTGATTGTTGGCCGCATAATGCTTGATGGTGGTTCCGCAGCCGGGATGCTGCTGGACACCCAGCGTGATAGCGGCCGCCATACGTCCGCTGATGTACGGATCTTCGGAATAATACTCAAAGTTACGGCCGCAAAGGACGCTTCTATGAATATTCAGCGCAGGCGCCAGCCACAGGTTCACATGGAACATTTCCATTTCCGTACCGACCACATCGCCGCAGGTCTTGGCAAACTCTAAGTTAAAGCTCTGCGCGATGGCGGTACCGATCGGGATCGCGGTCGCGTACTGGTCCATGACCTCCGTTCCCTTCGGAACACGAGGCTTGCGATTCATAAAGAATGCAGCCGGTTTCGGCAGAAGATCCAGCATGCTGTCCGGCAATCCACCACCGAGCCCATGTACGCCCTTTTCATCAATGTAGAACTGTTTGTTCAGGCGCAATCCGGCAGGGCCATCCGCCATGATCAAGGAAGGAAGACCTGGCACTTTTTCCGTGCTTTGACCAGCCGCTCCAGCTACGCTGCTGCTGGCATCGCCAATGACGCTTAAAACACCAGCGCCGCTCTTGAAAGCGCCAACATTGATCAAGGCCAGCTGCTCATTGCTTAACGCCTTGACAAAGTCATCGATCTCAGGATCCTGATCATACTGGCAGATCTCTGTCTCAAAGGCTGCAGGATCCAGATCAAGGCACGGGACATCTTCCGGAAGCTCTTCCTGGACAGATTCCGGTCTGTAATCTTCAAATCCGGGATCTCCAAGGGCTTTACGCACTTTGCGGGTCAGAACGGTCTCTGACAGGTTCAGGACGGTCGCCGGCTGCGTGCAGACACTGCTGTTGCCGACACGTACGATATAGGCACCGGCTTCCAGCACATAGGCTTCCTGTTCCGCGTCATAGGAAGCAATATCTCTCAGCGAGAAGCAGACCGTAACTTCTTCGCATTCTCCTGCCTTAAGCTCATTCGTCTTGGCAAAGCCCGCCAGTTCCTGATAGGGCTGATCCAAGGCTCCTTGCGGCTTGGACAGATAGACCTGAACGACTTCTTTGCCCGCGCAGGAACCCGTATTGGTAACCTTGGCGCAGACCTTTACCAGCTCTCCATTCACACAGACATTTTCCGGAGCCACTTCAAAGGTCGTGTAGCTTAAGCCGAATCCAAAGGGATACAGGGCCTTTTTACCAACCGTATCAAAGTAACGATATCCTACATAGATGCCTTCGTTATAGCTGGTATCCTCTTCTTCGCCAAATTCACCGATCTGGCAATAATCCTCTTGTGCCGCCCAGGTGGTGGTCAGCTTGCCTGACGGATTCTCTTTGCCCAAAAGGATGTTGGCCAGCGTATATCCGGTCTCGACGCCCAGCTGGGAAAGGACGAGGATGTTCTCGACTTTATCGCAAACAGGGGTCAGATCCACCGGGCCGCCCGCATTGATGATCAGCATGAACTTTTCATACTGCTCTGCCAGGCTTAAGATATCTCTGCGCTCGGTGTCGCTGAGCTGGAAATCACCCTTTTCCATTTTACGGTCATTGCCTTCGCCGGAGATTCGTGCCAGGACATAGATCGCGGTGTCTCCCACACCCTGCAGCGGAATATCGTACTCGGGTTCGGGCATAACGGCACCCATACCCTCCATGACCGCCATCTTATGATTCTTGCGGGCACGCGCCTTGATATCCTGGATGAACTTCTTCTTGGCTTGTACCAGGATCTGATCATAATCATCCAGCCAGGCTTTGGTCGTAACAGTAAAGCCAGCTTTCTCCAATCCTCTTTCCACATTGATGAAGAAGCGGGAATTGACTTCGCCGGAACCGGTTCCGCCCTTGATCGTATGGCGCACGCCATTTCCGAAAGCGGCGATGTTTCCGGGCTCAGAAAGCGGGAAATCTCCATTGGTCTTCAACAAGACTGTGCATTCAGCCAATCCTTTGCGCAGGCGGCGCAGATGTGTTTTCTCGTACTCGTACATCATATATTCCTTTCTATTTGTTAATATGTGGAACTTTTAGATCAAACTCTTCCGGGCGGAACCTTGGGCATACATTTTCCTTTGTCGCGATGACGGAGGAAGCAAGCCTTGTCCCGATCACAGCCGCTTCTCGAAGCGTCTTTCCATAGGTCAGGCCCATGGCAACACCGGCAAAGAAACTGTCGCCGCAGCCTGTTGTGTCGATCACATCTACCTTCTGTGCAGGACAGATGCCGCTTTCGCCGCCTAATTCCGCATAGACCGCGCCGTTTCCGCCCATGGTCACGACCATTTTGGAGATCCCGGCCTGCTCGATCCGCTTCTCCAGGATCCGCACCAGTTCTTCCGGCGCAAGGCCTTCGTATTCTTCTGAAAACAGCAGGCCCGCTTCCTGTTCGTTACATACGAAGCAGGCAGTCTTCTGCATCAAATCTCTTCGCTCCAGCGCGATGGACATATTGGAAACGACAGCATAGACCTCTTTTTGATACTTTTCCGCCAGAGAAAAGATCCGGTTCAGGATCTTATCCTCCATATCGATCTCTACGATGATGCTGTCAGCCTCCCGGAAGATCTCATCTCCATGGTCTTCCAGGATCCTTATGATCTCGGAAAGATCCGGCCGTTTCGAAATGGAACTGACCACATCACCCTGATGGTCAAAGATCGCCAGCCATGTACCCAGACCATCATCTGTGCGGCGGATATAGCGGGTATCAACATGATGACGGTTCAGTTTTTCGATCACATCGGTGCTGGTGCCGCTTTCATCCAGTACTGAAATGAACGTAGGCCATAATTCAATATTTCCGATATCTTCCGCAATGTTGCGCGTGACTCCGCCGTGCACCTGAACGATGCGTCCGGCATTGCGTCCGCCCGGAATAAACTGTGTAAATGGATATCCCTTGATATCTACAAAGGCAGCTCCAAAGATCGCGATCCCCATACCGGTCACTCTTTATCCTTTTCTGTTA
This sequence comes from uncultured Eubacteriales bacterium, assembly GCA_900316145.1. Lineage (GTDB taxonomy): Bacteria > Bacillota > Clostridia > Lachnospirales > Bianqueaceae > RUG159. The sequence continues at coordinate 13,663 of ONBQ01000120.1, read as the reverse complement.
ATATCTCTGAAACGATGTCACTATCCGAAAACATCGTAACATAACCTTGCAATGAACCTGCTTTTCTTCGCAGCACACGGGAATGCTCATTGATGTAAATGCGGCACTTCCACTTGCCGTTTTTGGCTTCCTGGATCAGATTGGCGGCCGCCGAATTGCCATCAAACGCGATCAGGATCGACGGTCTTCGCTTAAAGATCTCATAGGAAATGCTTTTATACAGTCCCATGCTGCTGGGCTCGATCGACAGCCGGATGTGGATATCCTCTTTCAGAAGGCGTCCGGCTTCCTGTCGGCTGATCCGGGTCGGCGAAAACGCGTAGACCCTGAAGCGTCCCTGATTCTTATCCAAAAGATACCGTTCCTGCGCGCGCAGTTTGTGTCCGATCACAAAGAAATACCGCGAAGGATCCGCCTGATCCAATAAACGATCGATCAGCTTTTTATCCTCTTCCCGGACTCTGGTTCCGTGATCATCGTGGTTAAAGCTGCCGCCGGCCAGGATGAGCGGGATCCCTTCTTCCGGGAGCTCTTCGATTCTTTCACACAGGACCTTGGCCGCGTCCAGCCTGTGGTCTTTCGCATAGAGTTCTTTCGTATCGGGTTTCAGATCCTGGATCCGCTTTTCATATTCTTCTTTTACGCTCCGCCCTTGAACGGCTTTGGCAAACGCCGCTTCTTTTTGCCTAAAGGCCTCCTCACTGGCCCGGATGATGCGCTCCTCAGTATGGCGCATGGCCTTCAGATCCTCCGTGGTCAGGTTCAGGAGCTTGCTCAGGGCCAGCTGCTCATCGATAGAATCGGTGCCATACAAAGCGCCTCCGTCGGTTCCCTGCACGCATCCGATCCCCGCGCGCAGATAGCTTTTCAGCGGATGCCAGGACATATCCGAGCTCAGGTTGTTAAGCCGCACGTTGGAGGTGATCTGGAACTCCAGGATCACGTCATTTTCCAGGATATCCTGGATCAGGCGTTTTCCTTTGGACGAGCGCAGGTTCGACGTATATAATCCGTGACCGATCCGCATGAACGGCATAGGCTGGCCCTCTGCCAAAGATTCTTTCACGCATCGGATGCTGTTGCCCACGTTATCCCGCAGGCTGTCGCTCTCTCCGGCATGGATGCGTACCACATAGCCCGGCACATCCGCCGCGATCCGAACGATCTCCCGTATAACTGGCTTCAGCTCGCGGATGTCATTGATCTCTTCTCCTATAATATCACTTCCGGCCACATAAGGATCTTTCGAGACTGCCTGCAAGACCCTTAAGTTCTCCTGCAGATAATCATTCGGCGTGACCCGGTCTTTGATGATGGTAAGGGGAATACGTCGGATCGCCGCTAAAAAGCGGATCCGGACGCCTGTCTCCTGATAGATCTTAGGCATGACTTCATGGATCTGCTCCAAGACATAAGGGGCCGCATCCTTTTTGACGAGCGACGTATCGGAGATCTCGGTATAGAGGACGCCGCGCCTTTGCATGGCGCGTCCGATCCATAACAACGTATCCTGATACAAGGTATTGTGCTTATATGTTTCGCTTACTCTGTCCGCCAGCACCTGAGATACGGTATCCGCTATATCGCGGTCCGGGATCTTCTCCACATCATGCAAGGAGATCTGATAGTCTGACACGCTTCCCTTGGTAAAAACATACCTGTACAGATACACCTTTTCCAGGTTGGTAAAGACCGCCTGTCCATCCTTCATGATGGCCAGCGAAGCCCGGATGCGCGGTATATTGTATTCCGCGTTTTCCAGATTGTTCAGGATCAGATCCGCGAAATTGATGAAGGTATGATCATCGATACGCCGGACCAGATACTTGCCGGTCAGTTCGGAATCCGCAAAAGCTTTCTCAACGACTTTTCTTCTTTCCGCAAGGCTGTCCCACTGATCACTCTTCAACTTGAGTTCAAGCTTTTTGATATAATACAAAGGATAACGGATCTGGTGCGCGATACCCAGCCCGATCAGGATATCCGGAGACAGGTTCGCGTTCATGTGTGTATGCAGGTCCGTTCTGAATTTCACATCACTAAGGAGATAGGTTTTGACGATCGTTCGTTCTATATCCAGGGAATAATCTTTCGTCTGGCTCATCAAAGTTTTGGAAATGGATGGGACCTGCGCTTTCATTTCTATGCGTCCATCGGGATATATATTCGCTGTTTTGGTCCCGCCCAGGCGAAAGATATAGACTCGCTCATTATAGGCATCATAATAACAGGGAACCAGGCCCCTGATCACCTTCAGTCCCTGCTCATCGAAGGATAGGGGCAGCCCGCAAAGCCTGGCCAGATTGGTGATAAGGTTCCCGGTATGGTGATTCGGGGTACGTAGCACATAAGAAAGCTCCTCATGGTCCATAAACAGATCCACGACCATGTCTTTCTCTTTGTCCAGGTAAAACCGGCCGAAATATGACATAGAACTTTTCCTGACCACTTTCTATATTTTTCTCAGCAGCTGCTGTTCCGTGACTCAAAGTATTAAACGCGGTAATTAAGGACGAAAAGCATCTGCTCCTGTTGGATCAGGGGCAGATGCTTAGATCAACCTATCTGGATCAAGGTCTCAGTTCCATGTACAGATCCCGGTAGATCTTGGCGGAATGATCCCATGAGACATCTTTATTCATGTCTCTAACTACCATCTTGTCCCAGGACGGGCGATAATCCAGATACAGGTTTCTGGCCCGGATGATCGCGTCCATCAACAATCCGGCTTCATAGCGGTCAAAGGTAAAGCCATTGCCCTCATCCGTGAACTGGTTGTAGGGTTCGACCGTATCTTTTAAGCCGCCGGTCTCACGCACAATGGGTACTGTACCATAGCGCATAGCGATCAGCTGCGTCAGCCCGCAGGGCTCAAACAAGGATGGTACCAGCAAGGCATCCGCGCCGGCATAGATCTTATGGGCTCTTGTCTCATCATACATGATATTGGAGCATACACTGCCCTTGAAGCAGTTTTCATAGTAGCGGAAAGAATCCTCATAGCGCGCGTCACCGGTGCCCAGGACGACAAACTGGGTATGCTCATCGATAAGGGACGGAATGACCGCGTTGACCAGGTCCAGTCCCTTCTGATCGGTAAGACGGGAGATCAGGCCGATCACGAATTTATTTTCATCCTGGACCAGTCCCAATTCCTCTTGCAAGGCTCTTTTATTTTCCTTTTTCTTTTCCAGAACATTGCTTGCGTCATAATTGACCGCAAGGCGCGGATCCGTGGCCGTATCCCACATTTCGACATCGATGCCATTCACGATACCGCGAAGCTTTCCGGAATGATAGCGCAGATGCGCGTCAAGGTTTTCCCCATAGAATTCGGTCTGGATCTCACCCGCGTAGGTATTGCTGACGGTGGTGATCATATCCGCGTAGGCCAGACCACCCTTGAACATGTTGGCGTCATCATTTCCCTGTTTGAGAGCGTCATAATTGAATACATAGTCCGGAAGACCCGACCAGTAACGAACGGTGGGAATGTTGTAAATGCCCTGGAATCTGAGATTATGGATCGTCAGAATGGTCTTGGCCGAAGCGACAGGCGTCCCTTCAAACAGTGTGCGCAGATAAACCGGAACCAGGCCTGCCTGCCAGTCATGACAATGGATGATATCCGGGATCCAGTTCATATAATTCAGAGCTGCCAGTGCCGCCTTGCCAAAGAAGCAGAATTTAGGGATATCATCTACCAGATTGGTGTAGGGATTGCCCCAGCTGAAAAACTCTTCGTTATCAATGAAATCATATACGACTCCGTCCCAGACGTATTCCATGATCCCGACATAGAAAGATCTGCCATCCGCACAGAGGTTCATGACAAATTCACCTCTGTAGACCATCTTTTCCTGGTATTTCCAAGGGATGCATTTATACCGGGGCAGAATGACCTTCACATCGATATTCTGAGCGATGAGCGCTTTCGGAAGCGCGTACATAACATCTCCCAGGCCGCCGGTCTTCACAAAAGGATAGCACTCCGACCCGATGAACGCCACGCTGCGCCTGGGCTCAGGAAGCTTGGTTTCCTCCGCGACAGGAACTTGCTCTGTCACTTCCTTTTGGAGTTTTTTTGTCGACATGATAATTCCTCCTCTGTATATGGTTTTGATCCGAAAATATTGATATCTTTATTATAAGCGGTGAACAGGGGAAAGTCAATCGTATCCCTTGCGCAGATGAGGCAAAAAAGGAACAAGGACCCTTGTTTTAAGGATCCTTGTCTGTTTTTCAGGCATATAGTTTTTTCGTCAGTTTCAGGCTTTCTACCGGGTCCAGAAGCGGTTTGTATTCCAGTCCGCACCATCCGTCATACCCCGCCTTATCCATTTTCGATCCTCCTTCTATTGCCGGGACATCCCGGTGATTTCCGTCCATTCTGTTTTCGTTATAGCACGAAGTAAAATGACACGCAAGAGGAATTCCGAAAAAACTCCGGACAACAAAAAACCGACTTCTTTTAGACAGGTGCTCCCCTGCCATTTAAGAAGCCGGTTCTATACAGGTTACTCTTCTTTCGGTTTCTGTTCCGTTTGTTCCTGAGGCCCTTTGTAGACCAGGCACATCATCGTAAGATCATCAAATTGCTCCTCTTCCTGTACAAAGCTGTCGACAGAGGCGCGCACGTTGGTCAGGATCTGGCTCAAGGACGCTTTAGGATCACTGTTCAATGCCTCCAGCATACGATCCAATCCGAACAGATTGCCATCTTTATCAGTTGCTTCCGGAACACCATCGGTATATACGAAGATCTTGGATCCGGGCTCAAGCTGCAAAGTATAGTCTCGGAAACGGATGCCTTCCATACCGCCGACCACAAAGCCATGCTTGTCCTTTACGATTTCAAACTGTCCCTCTTCACCAACCGCCATGGCCGGATACTCATGACCGGCATTCACAGCGGTCAGCCGTCCGGTCGAGATCTCAAGGATCCCCAGCCATACGCTGACAAACATTTCTTCCGGATTGTTGGCACAGGTCTGCTCATTGACCTTCTTTAATACATTGGCCGGGCTCAGATCCTGCTCGAAGGCGTTGCGGATCCGGATCATGGAGATCATCATGAACAGTGAAGCCGGGACTCCCTTTCCGGATACGTCGGCGATCGCTAAAACCAGATGATCATCATCGATCATGAAGAAATCATAGAAATCACCGCCGACCTCTTTTGCCGGATCCATGCTCGCGAAAATATCAAATTCTTTACGATGGGGGAATGGCGGGAATCGGCTTGGCAAGGTGCTGGCCTGGATTCGGGAAGCCAATGCCAGCTCCGTACTGATGCGCTGCTCTTCTGCCGTGATCGTCTCGATCTGCTTGACATAGTCATCGATATCCTTTGTCATGCTGACGACATCTCCGGCCAGCTGACCGATCTCATTGCGCAAATGGACTTCTCCCAGATTCTTCTCGACCAGTTCACTGGATTTCGTGGTCCCGTACAGACTGATCGATGCCTGGACTTTTTTCAAAGGTCTCAGCACGAAGAAGTAGATCGAGATCATGAAAATAGCGGAAAGCAATATCTGGTAACCGATCGCGATGACGGTTCCGCTCCAGGTCTCGGACTCTACATTTTTCTGCATTTCCGCCAGATTATAGGTAACGCCGATCAGGACTGGATGGCCGTTAACGATGTTGAAAGCTGCGTAATAGTCCACATAGGCACCGGCGTCCGCCAGGTATTCAGAGAACTTAAGCGCCTTGCTCATGGCCTTCTGCTGGCTTTCAGACACTTTTGCTATCGTACCTAATGTATAGACTTCTTCATAATTCTGACCGCGCTTGGCACCGGCATCCGCTCCGCTGAACAGGAAAAACTGTTCCTCATAAGGCGGGTCACTGATGAGAGCAAACAGATAGTCCACTTTATAGGTCCGTTTGATCTGATTGATCCGGTTGGTCAGCCAGGTGTAGGTGATCTCCGCGTACAGCTTCTTGTATTCATCAGATAGAAGGTTGATATCCTGCGTATCCGCGTATTTCACAGAGAAAGCCGGATTGTTCTCGATGAGTTCACGTGTTTTCCGTTCTGTTTTGGTACCTTCAAAATAGCCAACGTCATATTCCACGTTCATTTCATCAGAATGGGTGTACCAGTAATCGATCAGCCATTCATAAGCCGGATATTCCTTGATCGCCAGCATGACCTCCTGCGCGGTCTGAGCTGACAAAACTTCCATCTGCTCTTTGACCGATTCGTTGGATATCTTTTTCTGTGTGAGAAATGTTATGATCCCGCTCGTAAGGATACCAAGTACCATGAGGATCAGGACCTGCGAAATGATACCATCACGCCATTTCACCTTTTTCATATTTTTTATAAAACCTTTCGTGTCTCGGGGTTGCGGACTTGCCATTCAGTCTTTCTTAATCAGAAACATCGACATCCGGCGCGATCTGCACATCATAATCCGGATACGCTTCTTTCACTTCCTGGTACAGGATGGCCAGCGCTTCTCTGGGCTTTACATCAAAACTCATGACGACATCAAATGTCATCTCTTTTGTTTCCGTATCCACAAAGAAACCATGCATCTGAACAGCCCATTCATGAGCCATGACTTTATTGTATACATCCAGATGGATGCGGGACGCTTCATCATCGCCCGTATTGTAGGAATACAAACCGACCGCGACCAGCACGATACCCGTCTCCTTGTAAACCTTCTTTTCCAGCTTACGTGTCAGACGGTCGACCTCCCTGGCGCTCATCGTATCCGGCAGTTCCAGATGGACAGAAGCCAGGTCCTTATCCGGCCCGTAGTTGAACAGGATCAGATCATAGGCACCGTGCACCTCCGGCTCCGAGGTCAGGATCCGTTTGATCTCATCCGTGGTGTCTTTATCGGCTCTCTTGCCCAGAATATCATTTAAAGTCTCGATCATCATCTCGATACCGGACTTGATGATAAAGCAGGAGATCACAACGCCGACCCAGGCTTCCAGAGAAAACCCGCAAGCCTTAAAAATGATCGCCGAGACAAGAACGGAGAAAGACAAGACCGCGTCAAACAAGGCATCGGAACCGGACGCGACCAGCGAACCGGAATTAACTTTCTGGCCCTGTGATTTAACGAAACGGCCCAGCAGGATCTTGGCCACTACGGCAACCGCGATGATCACCAATGATACGATGCTGTAATCCGGCTTTTCCGGATGAATGATCTTCTTTACGGACTCCACAAAGGAGGTGATACCGGCGTATAACACGATACCGGCTACGATCATGGCGCTCAGGTATTCGATCCTTCCATAACCCAGGGGGTGCTTTTTATCCGGCAGCTTACCGGCCAGTTTCGTACCGACGATCGTAATAATAGATGATAACGCATCAGACAAATTGTTGACCGCGTCCAGCGTGACCGCGATGGAATGTGAAACGATACCGATCACTGCCTTAAAAGCGGCCAGAAAAACATTCGTTAAAATTCCAATAATACTGGTCCGCACAATGACGGAATCCCTGCTCTGTTCCTTTGTTTTGGACATGAGCTCTTTCTGCTCCACCTTTTGTTCTCCTCCGGTTTCTTACATCTATCATATATAAATCACTATTAAGCATTACCCTTGATTTTACCATGTAATCAAGAGAATATCAAGTTTGCTCTCTGATTTACAGGCAGATCGCGGATGCTTCCAGACGGTCTGGATGGTACGGTCTTACCTGTACAACGTTTTTGCCATCGATTCATACCGGCCCAGGATCTCGTGATCCACCTTCAGTCTATGGTATTCGAGCTGGTCCACTTTCGTTTTGACATGATACCCTTCCGAGTCCTTATAGCGGATGTCATAAGCTACAGCCTCTAAAATGAAACCCTTTTCCTTCAAAAAGCTGCTGAAAGGATCTTTTTCAGCACTGTACCGGCCGAAAGAATAGTATCCATCACCATAATATATCTCTCTATAGCCGAGTTCATAGAGCAGGGTTTCGACATCCTTTAAAAGCTGCTCGTAACAGTCTTCGCTCTCAGCCTCTTTGGAAAAAGCCGTGGTAAGAATAGCACTCTCGTTTATGATCATGACGCAGCATAACGCATTATGATCATTGGTGTAAGCCAGGATATGATTCTCCTCATCCTCTAAAAACTCTTTGAAGTCAGCCTCATCGGCAAAATAGGCTTGGATCCACTTTCTATCTGTCGTTTCAAGAAAATGATAGATCTTCTCAAGAAGATCCGGACATCCATTCCGATCGATCCTGTTCATACCGTTCTCTCCCGTTTTTATTTCATTTATCTGCTGATCTTTGCCTCTAATATTACTGGAGATAAAGAGAAAAATCAAGCAGAATGATGAGATCTGCCAACGAAAAAAACGCTCCCTTCTGCCACGAAAGGCACGCAAGGAGCGTTTACACTTAAGCTTCCGGGATCTCCCGGCTCATCAGTTCCATGGCTCTTTTCATGTTCGCCATAAATGCTTCATCCGGGATCAGCGCGATCCCGTTTTCATCGCTGAGAACGACAAGGCGCTGCCCTCCCGAAAGTCCGAACCGGTCTCTCGCGCCTTTCGGGATAACGATCTGACCTCTTTCACCGATCGTAACAGATCCCCAGATATTCTTTCCCTTTGGCGCGGGTGGGATCATTCCCATGCCTTCTATCGGTTCTGTCCTGATCAGACTGTCGATGGTCGTTCCATATACTTCCGCCAGCAGAGCGCACTTCTCAATGTCCGGAATGGTCGCGCCGGATTCCCATTTGGCATAGGCCTGTCTGGAGATCCCGATTCTTTCGGCGATCGCTTCCTGCGAATACCCATGAAGGTTTCGCAGCATGACCAGATTATCTTTCAGCATGGTTTTATCTCCTTACAGATCGATTCGTTCAAAATCCACGCAGGCTCTCCTGCATGATAAGAATGTAAGCAGCAGGAATATCAAAATGCCGGCCGCAAGCAGGATCAGCTGAGATACCATATGTTCTGTACCAAAAGCATTCACCCACGCAAAGCCCGGCACATGATGCAAGGCCTCCGCGGCAAATATGACCAGGAAACAAGCTATGATAAAGCTCACAAACGGACGGGCAAACTTATAAGCTGTTCTGAAAAAGCCGCCCACGAAGACCCCGTTGAACAAGCCAAAGATCACAAATGCCGCACCTAAGGCAAAGAAATTGGCATTCATCAAAGCGTTTCCGCGGTATACTGCGGCTCCGGAAAAAACCGTCATCCGCAGAATGACTGAGACAGCCATGAAGATCAACGCGCAGCACTCGATCAGGCAGACAAAAAGATATTTTCCCCGAACGACGTCCTTCTTCGCCACAGGCAGCAAAGTCGAAAACACGATATCATTAGCTTCTCTGGCCGACTGAAAACTCTGAAATATCCCTAGCGATACAAAGAAGGCTCCGCAGAGAACCGGGTATCCCGGCAGCAGGAACATCAGCCCGAATGGGATGAAAAGATAGGACAGGATCGAAGCGCTTAGGCGCATTTCTTTACGCAGCATATTACGCATAGGAGGCGCCTCCTTCCATCCGGAGCATGGTGTCTTCCAAAGTTTCACCATCTTTGGAATATTGCCTGATAAACTCCTCTTTTGAATCCGCAGCTATGATCCTGCCTTTTGAAATATAAATGATATCATCCGCGCATTTCTCGATATCCGAAATGATATGAGTCGAGAAAAACACCGCTGCGCCATCATCCTTCAGAGTTTTAAAGATCTCAAGAAGCTCATTTCTGGAAAATGGATCCAGGCCGCTGGTCGGCTCGTCCAGGATCAGCACCTCCGACCTGTGGGAAAGCGCCAGCAGAAGGTTCAGCTTCACCTTCATGCCTTCGGAAAGCTGCAGTGGTGTCTTCATCTCATCGATCGCAAACAGTTCCAGATATCGGTGATAGGCCGCCTCATCCCACGTCTCATAAAACCGTTTTACAATATCCGCGATGTCCCGGATCTTCTTTCTCGGATACCAGCTGACGGTCCCGGTCGAATAACCGATCCTCTTCTTGATCTCGCTCTCATTGCCCTCGAAAGGAGATCCGAAGAATTGGATCAGGCCGCTGTCCGGATGGACCAGATTCAGCATGGCTTTGATCGTAGTCGTTTTCCCGGCGCCGTTTCTGCCGATGAATCCGGCGATCCTTCCTCTCTCCAATCCAAATGACACATCAGACAGTTCAAATGACGGATATTTCTTTCCAAGCCCCCGCACTTCCGCAATCATCACATAACCTCCGTAAATATGATTTCTGTGATAATTGTAAAGTATAATTGCTCAGGATTCCACCAACCGCAGATAACGGATCTTGGTTATTTTTGTTATGTCTGGTTGCAATCAGACCTTTTGCTCTACTCTTTCTCCTTGGTCTTCCGTACCTTTAATGTTCTCAAATACGCTTTTTGCTTGTCTGTGATCCTGTAGCTTTCGATACTTTTCTGGATCGTCTTGTTATGGACCCAATCACTCAGCCGCTTTTCTTCCAGATATGGCAAGACCCGTTCATATTGCTTTGCCAAAGCCGTCGCGAAGTACCATGCGATCATCATATTGACATAGTACTCTTCTGACCGGATCGATGCGACCTCATCCGCATACTTTGTCTCAAAACGCTCGTCCAGGAAATGCTGCATGAGCATACCGATCGCGAAGCGGACTGTGTAAGTTTTATCTGATCGGATCCATGTCTGAATGTATGGGAGCAGCTTCTCCGGCTCTTTTTTGAAGACCTTGGGAGAAAGCTGATCACAGGTCGCCCAGTTATCGATAAACGGCAGAAACGTATCGACCTTCGCTATGCACTTGTCAAAATCCTTCTCCAGGGATATTACGAAGGCATGCAGCTGGTCTTCATCAAAATACGGATGCGGCAAGTATGCCAGGAATGCCTCGATGTCCTGATCCTGGCTAAGGCTCTTCGCGAAGGTCCGAAGAGCGGGCGTTCTGACACCTATGATCCTGTCCTGGGATACAGTGGGGATGATTTTGGCCTGCATCAGGGCATAGTCCTCATCCCGCAAGCGGAACAACTCCGCCACGATCTCATTTCTGTTCATTGGTTTGCCCTCCTGTAATTTGGCGAGTATCCGGCCGCGACTAAGGCGGCCTCTTCCTTAGCCTGGAAGAAAACGGAATCCGCGCCGATCGATCCATGCACCTTGTAACCCTATTCCTGAAACTTCAGGGCAGCAGGGTCTTTACAGCTTCGTAAACATCTATACGGCATTCTCTTTGAGCTTAACTCTTCTGGACACTCTGATAATAATTCCTTTCATCCTTAAAACAACTCACCCAAAAGCATATAATAATTCAGCTTAATCAAGGGTTTCAGCGATGCAGATAGACAAACAGGAATTATCCGTTCAAATGGGTCTTGTAACAGAGATAATTTCCAATACAATCAAGTCCGCACTCCTTCGCAGCTTTTTCATATTCCTCATCGCAAAAGAATGTCATCACCTTGCCTTTTCGACGCTTGGCATCCGACAGCGCCGTCTGCAGTAATTCCCTAAACACTTCTTCATTATGGATACCTTGATCAATGTCAACTCCGAATATTTCAAACCATCCGTCAGTGGCGTCTACGTAATAGATGGCACCTTGTGGTTTTCCGTCTTTTTCCTTTATGAAGATGACCCAGTTATCCAGATCGTTATAGATTCTCTCGCAGTTCCAGTACATATCGTCATCGGTCTGACTGTGAAGCATTTGAAAGAGCTTGTAGTTATCTTTTTGGATAGGCACGATGTTTTCGTTTTCCGGAAAGAGTTCTATATGATCAAGAAACGAAGTATTGTTATAATCGTCCTCAATACATTCAAAGCCTTCTCCGGCAAGAAAACTTACAGCCGTATGATTATCAGCGGGAAAGCCTAAAAACAAATCATATCCCGGGAATCTTTCTTTTGCAAAATTCAAAAACTCTGAAAGAGCTTGTTCGGTTTCTTTGTTGATCAGAAAAAAACACGTATCGAGATAAAGGTCATCTGGGATCCAATAATAGTGGATCAACCCTTGTACTTCGCCTTCAAGCTCAAACAGCAGCATCTGTTCAGTCTCCCGGTCAAATGCTTTCAACGAACGTTCGATAAACATCTCTTTCGTTTTAACGCCGTCACAGTATGTCGGATATCCGGACTTTGTCACATCTAAAGCCAGATCATAGGCAAAATCGACATATTTATCAAATTCTTCTTTAGAACATAAACGCAGCATGTTTCCCCTCCACAAATCTCAAGTTGTCACTCTGACATCTAAACGACCTAAAGCGCTGCTTCGGTCATTTCAAGGACTTCTTAATCTGGAATTTATCTTTCCATTTTAACAACTTACCCGTTGATATAATGGCGGAAAGCTCTTGAATTTAGACCAGCACCGTGCTGCTTTCATTGCCACCTCCAGATCATGGTCAATTTTGAAGCTCCGCACTCCCATCGCCGGGAGCACGGCTCTGCCCGCATCGGTCATCAAACCAAGCTTTTCCAGCCGTCGGACGCGCTCTTTGTTGAGCTCTGTCCATGGGCTGTTCCTTTTCCTTGGCATAAATCTTTGCATACGCTTTCCATCGATCAGTTTCTGCGCGCTGTCGATCCAGCCGAAACATAGCGCTTCTTCCACAGCATCCAGATAGTAAAACTTGCTGTCATCGATAGGCTTTCCGCGTTTCAGCTCGATCCAGCATTCACTTTCCATGCAACAATATGATGCGTCCATCTTCCGGGATAAGGCTCCGTCTTTACCGCGATCCTTTCCGAATCCAAAGGAGCAGGTAGTCCGAGGGTAATCACCATGTATCTCATCGGCAGGTCGGCTTTTCTTTTCACTCGCGCAAAAGAGACGCAAGTAAAAAACATGACGATTGGAAAAGGTAATCTGCATCTTCTGCACCTTCTTGTTCACTAGGGGAAAAGAATCAAAGAGAAGCTCCTCAAAATCCTGGTACAACGGAAGTATATCCATATTCTGGTCAAAAAACATCAGCGTATCTGCATCAAGCTCTCGCATCCTGTCTCTCCTTTTCTTCAATCACCGCAGCACCTTATCTTCTAATCCACGCCCGATAGGACACGGCATCCGGGTCAGGCAAGTAAAATTCAAGAATTCTTTGCTTGTCTTCGTATTGGATGCCTGATCACTGTTCTCAACTTCTCGGGCGCGACTTTTCTGGCATCGCTCAGATAGATCTCATGATGGAAGCGCTGGTCAGTGATGTCCAGCGTATAGCCCTGCTGCTCCATAAACGCATGCATCAACGCTACCGTTGCCGGCTCATCATCATAGGAACCGATGTGCATACACTGCACGCACAAGCCCTCATCATAGGTAAGAAATTCGACCTTTGAAAAATCTTCCTTTTTCTTTTTAGAAGCCTCATCAATAGCCCAATTAAAGTCTGCCTTCGTGACAAAATCAGGGAGGCGAATAACGGAGATCCACTTGAAGTTCTCTTTGTGCGCATAGTCGATCCCTTCGACACCATCCTGCCACCAGAATCCTTCCAGCGGAGGGACAACATAATCGAAATAACCAGCAATCCGGTGATTACCCTTTTTACTCATCTTGATCGTGAAGGCTATTCCGTAAAGAAACCCGATCGCCTTCTTGTACTCTCCATCCTCCGCGTTCGGATCACCCTGTCCGCGAACCGCTATATAGTTCATGCCGGGAACCGTCACGATGGACGGCTTATTCTTTGG
>ONBQ01000190.1 GCA_900316145.1 uncultured Eubacteriales bacterium | reverse complement strand
CAGACGGTATACACGCTGAACTTCCTGGATCAGGTAGTTCTGGACCGCTACAAGGCCCTTGATCTTAAGGATGTCATGCGGGTTGACAGAACCCTTGGTCAGCTCATCACCGGCCTCCAGGATGTCACCCTCCTTGACCTTCAGACGCGCGCCATAAGGAATGAGGTACGTCTTGGACTCCTTGGTCTCCGGATCCGTCACGATGATCTCACGCTTCTTGTGGGTGATGTTCTCAGTGACCTCGCCGCCGAACTCCGCGATGATCGCGAGACCCTTCGGCTTACGGGCTTCGAACAGCTCCTGTACACGCGGAAGACCCTGCGTGATATCGTCACCGGCGATACCGCCTGCATGGAAGGTACGCATGGTCAGCTGGGTACCCGGCTCACCGATGGACTGCGCCGCGATGATACCGACGACTTCGCCCATACGGACCTGCAGGCCGGTGCTCATGTCCGCGCCATAGCACTTGGAGCAGACGCCCAGACGAGCGCGGCAGCTCAGCATATTGCGGATGTGGACCTTGGTGATGCCCGCGGCCACGATCTGACGGGCCTGAGACTGTGTGATCATGGTGTCTTCCGGCACGATGACCTCGCCTGTTTCCGGATGACGGATCTCATCGATGGACCAGCGGCCGGAGATACGCTCTTCCAGAGACTCGATCACTTCGTCGCCATCCATGAAGGCGCTTACCCATACGCCGACCGGCTTTTCTTCGGAACCTTCGCAGCAGTCGATGGAGCGGATGATCATATCCTGGGAAACATCGACCAGACGACGGGTCAGATAACCAGAGTCAGCGGTACGAAGCGCGGTATCGGCCAGACCTTTACGTCCGCCGTGAGAAGAAATGAAGTATTCCAGAACGTCCAGACCTTCACGGAAGTTGGACTTGATCGGCAGCTCGATGATGTTGCCCATGGGGTCGGCCATCAGGCCGCGCATGCCGGCCAGCTGTTTCAGCTGATCCTTGGAACCACGGGCACCGGAGTCGACCATCATGAAGATGTTGTTATCTTCATCCATACCATCCATCAGCTTATCCGTGATGTCGTTGATGGCCTTGTTCCAGACAGCGATGACACGGTCATGACGCTCGCTCTCGGTCAGAAGACCACGACGGAAGTTGCGCAGGATGATGGAAACTTCTTTTTCTGCTGCGGACAGGATGTCCTGCTTGTCCGGCGGGATGATGATATCGGAAACGGATACCGTCAGCGCGCCGCGCGTGGAGTAATGGAAGCCCAGATCCTTGATCTCATCCAGGATGACGGCGGTGCGGGTGATACCGACCACGTCGATGCAGCGCTGCAGCATCTGTCCCAGCTGCTTCTTGCCCATCAGGAAATTGATCTCATAAGGCAGCATGGTCTCCGGACGGGACGGATCTCTTTCTACATAACCCAGGTTCTGCGGAACCTTTTCATTGAGGATGATACGGCCGACCGTGGTATCGATCATGCCAGAGAACTTCTCCATGACGGTCTCGCCCTCTTCATTCACCTTCGGGATCTCGACCGTACGGCGGATGCGGATCGGGGAATGAAGGGTCAGTTCCTGGTTTTCATAAGCCATGATGGCTTCGTTCTTATCTTTGAAATAGCGGCCGGAACCGATATCGGCCGGACGCTCCTGGGTCAGATAATAAATACCCAGGACCATATCCTGTGAAGGAACCGCGACAGGAGAACCATCAGACGGCTTCAGCAGGTTGTTGGTGGACAGCAGCATGAAACGGCACTCTGCCTGCGCTTCTACGGACAGCGGTACGTGCACAGCCATCTGGTCACCGTCGAAGTCCGCGTTGAAAGCGGCGCAGACCAGCGGATGCAGCTTGATGGCTTTACCTTCGACCAGGATCGGTTCGAAGGCCTGGATACCCAGACGGTGCAGTGTAGGAGCACGGTTCAGCATGACCGGATGCTCACCGATGACCTCATCGAGCACATCCCAGACCTCAGGCTGGACACGCTCGACCATACGCTTGGCAGACTTGATGTTATGCGCCTGGCCGTTTTCTGTCAGCTTCTTCATGACGAAGGGCTTGAACAGCTCGATCGCCATTTCCTTCGGCAGACCGCACTGATAGATCTTCAGCTCCGGACCGACAACGATAACGGAACGGCCGGAATAGTCAACACGCTTACCCAGCAGGTTCTGACGGAAACGTCCCTGCTTACCGCGAAGCATGTCAGACAGAGACTTCAAGGCTCTGTTGCCGGGGCCGGTGACCGGACGGCCTCTGCGGCCATTATCGATCAAGGCATCGACCGCTTCCTGCAGCATGCGCTTCTCGTTGCGGACGATGATATCCGGCGCGCCAAGGCTCAGGAGGCGGCGCAGACGGTTGTTACGGTTGATGACACGGCGGTACAGATCATTCATGTCGGAGGTGGCAAAACGCCCGCCATCCAGCTGGACCATCGGGCGCAGATCCGGCGGAATGACCGGGATCACGTCCATGATCATCCATTCCGGACGGTTGCCGGACTGCAGGAAGGACTCCATGACCTCCAGGCGCTTGATGATCTTGACCTTCTTCTGACCGCTGCTCGCGGCCATTTCCTTCTTCAGCTCTTCGGTATCTTTTTCAAGATCGATCGCTTTCAGAAGTTCCTGAATGGCTTCCGCGCCCATGCCGGCACGGAACTGGCCCGGGAATTTCTCCTGTGCGTCACGATACTCCCGCTCGCTTAACAGCTGCTTGGGCATGAGGCCGGTGCCGGGCTCGGCATCCAGTACGATATAAGAAGCGAAATATAAAACTTTTTCCAGAGCTCTGGGCGCGACATCCAGGATCAGGCCCATGCGGCTCGGAATGCCTTTGAAATACCAGATATGAGAAACAGGGGCCGCCAGTTCGATATGGCCCATGCGCTCACGGCGCACCTTGGCCTTGGTGACTTCAACACCGCAGCGGTCACAGATGACGCCCTTATAGCGAATGCGCTTGTACTTTCCGCAATGGCACTCCCAGTCCTTGTTCGGGCCGAAGATGCGCTCACAGAACAGGCCGTCGCGTTCAGGCTTCAGCGTGCGGTAATTGATGGTCTCAGGCTTTTTGACCTCTCCATGGGACCACTCGCGGATCTTTTCCGGAGATGCCAGACCGATCTTTATCGCATCAAACTGAATGGTCTTATCGCTTGTATTTACAGCCATCGAATCTTTCCCCTTTCTTAATCTTCACCGAACATGGAATCGATCGAATCCGCGTCAGCAATGGTAAAACCAGCGTCTTCCAGGCTCATGGGTTCATCGAAATCCAAGTCGTCCAGATCTTCCTCGTCTTCGGTGGTGTAGCTGTCATCACCAGGCTCATAGTCATCGTTCGGCAGCTGGCTGTCCTCCAGGCCTTCCATGTTGACCTGGATCGGCTCGCCGTCATCATCCAGATCTTCCGCGATCTCGATCTCACGACGGTCTTCTGTCAGCACGCGCACATCCAACCCTAAGGACT
>ONBQ01000119.1 GCA_900316145.1 uncultured Eubacteriales bacterium | reverse complement strand
TTACGAGATCCCTGCCAACCTCTACTCTGCTGTTTATCAGGAAGAGCTTTGCGGTTACATGGCTGGTTACGCAGCTGTCAAGCTGGGTTACAAGAACCTGGGCTTCCTGGGCGGCATGGCTGTTCCCGCTGTTCAGCGCTATGGCTACGGCTTCGTTCAGGGTGCAGACGCTGCTGCAAGTGCTGCTGGTCTGACCGACGTTACCCTGAAGTATGCTTATGGCAACCAGTTCTACGGCGATGCTGATATCACCGCTGCTATGGACACCTGGTATGCCGGCGGTGTTGAGATCGTCTTCGCTTGCGGCGGCGGTATCTTCACTTCTGCTGCTGAAGCTGCTGCCAAGGTAAATGGCAAGGTCATCGGCGTTGACGTTGACCAGGCTGCTATCATCGATGGTAAGTATGGCGATGGTATGACCGTGACCTCCGCTATGAAGGGTCTGGCTGCTACCGTTAACACCATGCTGCAGGTCGTTGTTGATGGCAAATTCGCTGAATACGGCGGCAAGATCGATACTCTGGGTCTTGTTTCCGACAACCCGGATGAGAACTATGTCCAGCTGGCTGGTTCTACCCAGTTTGGCGATGGGTTCACGGAAGCAGATTATCAGCAGCTCGTAAAGGATATGCATGCTGGTACCATCACTGTCTCCAACGATATCACCAAGTCCGCGTCTGATTACGCGACCGTGATCGCTGTTGAAGATCAGGGCAACATTAAGTAATTTAAAAAAGAATTAGAAACGGGGTCGAGTCTGTGTTTTTCTATACGGATTCTGCCCCGTTTTTCCAAATCCATAGGGAAGGATGATACGTCTATGTCAGAGTATGCAATCGAAATGCTGCATATTACCAAGCGCTTTCCCGGCATCATAGCGAATGATGACATCACTTTGCAGCTTCGCAAGGGTGAGATCCATGCGCTTCTGGGAGAGAATGGCGCCGGCAAATCGACACTGATGTCCGTCCTCTTCGGTCTGTATCAGCCGGAAGAAGGTGAAATCTACAAGGATGGGGTCAAGGTCGAGATCCATGATCCGAATGATGCGAATGATCTTGGCATCGGTATGGTCCACCAGCATTTTAAATTGGTCGAATGCTTTTCCGTTCTGGACAATATCATTTTAGGCGTGGAGCCGAACAAAGCCGGCTTCCTGCAGAAAAAGGAAGCACGGGAAAAGGTCGTCGCGCTTTCCGAAAAATATGGGCTGAAGGTCGATCCGGACGCGATCATTGAAGATATTACCGTTGGTATGCAGCAGCGTACCGAGATCTTGAAGATGCTCTACCGGGATAATGAGATCCTGATCTTTGATGAACCTACCGCTGTACTTACCCCGCAGGAAATCGAAGAATTGATGCAGATCATGAAGAATCTGGCGGCTGAGGGAAAATCGATCCTCTTCATCTCTCATAAATTGAATGAGATCATGGAAGTTGCCGATCGCTGCACGGTCCTTAGAAAGGGTAAGTATATCGGCACCGTCGATATCAAAGACACGACAGCGGAAGGCCTTTCCGCTATGATGGTCGGCCGCAACGTCAATTTCCATGTAGAGAAAGGCGAAGCCAAGCCAGGCAAGGTCGTTTTGGATGTTCAGAACATGTGTGTCGCCTCCAAGACGCATCACAATGATGCCGTGAAAAACGTTTCTTTCCAGGTCCGCGCGGGTGAGATCGTCTGTATCGCTGGTATCGATGGCAACGGTCAGACCGAACTGGCTTATGGTATTTCCGGTCTGGAACCTTTAAAGAGCGGAAAGATCCTGCTGGATGGAAAAGATATCACCCATCTGCCGATCCGCAAGCGCAGCACCAGCGGCATCAGTCATATTCCGGAAGACCGTCATAAGCATGGCCTGGTCCTGGACTACTCTCTTGAGAATAACATCGTTCTGCAGCGGTATTTTGAATCTGAATTCACTTCCCGCGCCGGTTTCCTGAAGAAGCCGAATATCCGTAAATATGCCGAGCGCCTTATTGAAGAATATGATGTCCGTTCCGGCCAGGGTCCTATTACAACGGCCCGCGCAATGTCCGGCGGTAACCAGCAGAAGGCCATCATCGCTCGTGAGATCGATAAGAATCCGGAACTGTTGATCGCAGTCCAGCCTACCCGCGGCCTGGATGTCGGCGCGATCGAATCCGTACACAAGCAACTGGTCGCCCTACGTGACGCTGGCAAAGCGATCCTCCTTATTTCCCTGGAACTGGATGAAGTTATGGATGTTTCCGACCGGATCCTGGTCCTGTATGAGGGAGAGATCGTAGGTCAGCTGGATCCCAAGAAGACGACTGTTGAAGAAATGGGTCTTTACATGGCCGGCGCAAAAAGAGATGAGGTGAAGGCATGAGAAAAATACTGAAAAACCAAGGCGTTCAGTCATTGCTCGCCTCCTTGATCTGCATCGTTCTTGGATTGTTTATCGGGTTTATCGTGCTTCTGTTCATCAATCCGAACGGTGCGTGGGACGCTATTCTGGCTGTCATCAAGAATTTCTTTACCTACTCCCGCACCAATCTGCAGCTGAAGAACTTTGGCAATACGCTGGTCCAGACCGCTCCTCTTCTGATGTGCGCGCTTTCCGTTCTGTTCTGCTATAAAGTCGGATTGTTCAATATCGGCGCGGCCGGTCAGTATGTCATCGGCGCCTGCGCCAGCATTTATGCCGCTCTGGCTCTGGGGCTTCCCTGGTGGCTGTGCCTGATCATCGCGATCGTGGTAGGCTGCCTGTATGGCGCGATCGTAGGTCTTCTGAAGGCCTATTGCAATGTTAATGAAGTTATTTCCGGCATCATGCTGAACTGGATCGGTCTGTATACGACCAACATGATCCTGAACTCCGTAAAAGAAGAAACCAGTCCATATACCCTTCACCTGAAGGATCACGCGGCCAGTTCCATTCTGCCTACCCTTGGACTGGAAAAGCTTTTTGCCGGAAACTCTGCTGTTTCTATCGCGATCCCGCTGGCTATCATCACCGCTATCGTGCTGAAGGTCCTTTTGGACCAGACTCGGTTCGGTTACGAGCTGAAAGCGACCGGTTATAACAAGAACGCCGCTAAGTACGCCGGCATGGCGGAAAAGCGCAATATCATCGTTACCTTGGCCATAGGCGGTGCTTTGGCTGCTGCCGGTGGCGCGCTCTTCTACCTGACCGATTTCGAACAATGGAGCGTTACCTCCTCCACCGTTCCCGGTATGGGCTTCAATGGTATCGCCGCCGCCTTCCTGGGCGGTCTGAACCCGATCGGCACGATCTTCGCCTCTTATTTCATTCAGCATATCACCCGTGGCGGCGCATATGTTGATAAGACCCTGTATTCTTCCCAGATCTCCGACCTGATCTCCGCGCTGATCATCTATCTGTGCGGTTTCGTCGGATTCATGAAGCTGGCTATGTCCCGTCGTATCGCCGCTAAGGAAGAAAAAGAACAAGCTGCAAAGAAAGGAGCGAAAGAATAATGTTACTCTTATTACAATACACATTAATATTCTCCTCCATTTTGATGCTGGTTGCTCTTGGCGGCTGCTTCTCAGAACATTCCGGCGTTATCAATCTGGGTCTTGAAGGTATCATGGTCATCGGTGCCCTGGGCGGAGCTTTGATGATGCGCTATCTTCCCGTTCAGATGAATGCGTTCGCTACGGTGGCTTTGGTCGTCCTTGGCGCGATCGTTTTCGGCCTTGTCTATTCTTCCCTGCTGGCCGTTGCCTGCATCAATTTCAAGGCAGATCAAACGATCGTAGGTACCGCGTTGAATATTCTTGGTACCGCTCTGGCAACCGTTCTGGTCAAGGCCATCAATATGAAAGTCAATCCGGATGATGTTTCTTCTACGATCCAGTACGTTGATCAGAAGAAAAAATTCATCGAATACATTGGCAGTTTCGAATTCAACTGGTTCCTGGTCATCGCGGTCGTTGCGTTGATCGTTGCCTATGTCGTTCTGTACAAGACCAAGTTCGGTCTGAGAATGATGGCTTGCGGTGAGCATCCACAGGCAGCCGCATCCGTCGGTATCAGCGTCTATAAGATGCGTTGGTCCGGCGTTCTGATCTCCGGTGTCTTTGGTGCTCTGGGCGGCATCAGCTATATTCTGGCTGGCGTATCGGAGTGGAAATTTGAAAACGGTGTTGCCGGTTTCGGTTTCCTGTCTCTTGCCGTCATGATCTTTGGACAGTGGAAACCGTTCCGCATTGCGCTGGCCGCTCTGCTTTTCGGTCTGTTCCGCGCGTTGTCCAATGTTTATATCGGCATCAATTTCCTGAACGCGCTCAATATTCCGAGTACCGTCTATAACATGATGCCTTATATCATCTCTCTCCTGGTCCTTGCTTTCACATCCAAGTCTTCCAAGGCTCCGAAAGCAGAAGGTATTCCTTACGATAAAGGACAGAGATAAAGATTTCAAAACCAGAAGCAGTCGTTTTTATCTTTGCATATCAACGACTGCTTCTATCTTAACAACGGGGGTTATCGAATTATGCGCATGTACGATATCATCGAAAAAAAGAGAGACGGCTATCCTCTTACGGATGAAGAGATCCGCTTTTTCATTCAAGGATATACCGAGGGATCGATCCCGGACTATCAGGCTTCTGCCCTGTGCATGGCCATCTATTTTCAGGGCATGAACGATCAGGAGATATCCGTTTTGACTGACGCTATGGCATCATCCGGCGATCAGGTAGATCTCTCGAAATATGGTCATCTTTCTGTCGACAAGCATTCTACCGGCGGTGTCGGTGATAAAACATCCCTTGTCGTGCTGCCTCTCGTCGCGTCTCTGGGCGTAAAAGTCGCCAAAATGACCGGTCCCGGTCTTGGCCATACCGGCGGCACGGTCGATAAGCTGCTTTCCATTCCCGGTTATCGCATCCAGCTTTCTCCAGAGGATTTTTCTGTACAGGTGAGCCGCATCGGGATCGCGGTCGTGGGCCAGTCCAGAAATCTGGCACCTGCTGATAAAAAGCTTTACGCACTGCGTGATGTCACAGCTACTGTCAGTTCGATCCCGTTGATCACGTCCAGCATCATGTCAAAGAAGCTGGCCTCCGGGGCTAAAAACATCGTTCTCGATGTCAAGGTCGGGTCCGGAGCTTTTATGAAGTCACCGGAAGATGCCCATCTTCTGGCAGAAAAAATGGTCCATATCGGTCAGATGTGCGGTCGTAATGTCACTGCGGTCTTAACCAACATGAATGTACCGTTAGGCAACAACATCGGAAATGCCCTGGAAGTAAAAGAAGCCGTCGGCGTTCTTCGCGGCGAGGTCTTCGGAGAACTTCGCGATGTTTGTGAAGAGCTTGCTTCCAACCTGATCTGCATGGCTTTTGAGATCAGCCCTGAAAAGGCAGCTTCTATGGTACGGGATGCGATCGATGACGGCAGCGCCTATCGGAAAATGCTGGAATGGATCAGCGCCCAAGGCGGTGATATCCGTACGCTTGAAGACCTCTCTCTCCTTCCCAAGGCTAAATTTGAGTATGATATCTGCTCTACCCATAACGGCTACATTACAAAAATGGACGCGGAACGCGTGGGTATCACCAGTGTGATCCTGGGAGCCGGCCGTGAGGTCAAAGACGCTCCGATCGATTATGGTTCAGGCATCATCCTTTATAAGAAAGCCGGAGATCCTGTATCCATCGGTGAGAAACTGTGCACCTTGTATACGGATCGAGAGGACAAGATCCCGGAAGCGGAAAAAATGTTCCGCAGCGCCTTAACGATCGGATTTACCAAACCTGTCCCGCAGCCTTTGATCTACGAGATCATCCGAAGCAAAAAAAGTTGAGTCAGGAGGAGCATTTATGGAAACCATGTTGATCATCGGCATTGCCGGCGGGTCCGGATCGGGCAAAAGCACGATCTCAGACATGCTGAAAAAACGGTTTCCCGGAGAGGTAACCGTTCTGAATCACGATAATTATTATAAAGCCCAGCATGACAAGACCTATGAAGAACGTACGCGCCAGAATTATGACGCGCCGGAAGCTTTTGACACCGACTTGATGGCTTCGCATATCCAGCTGCTTCGGCAGGGGTTCCCGATCGACTGCCCTGTCTATGACTACACGATCCATGACCGCAGCGATGAGGTCATTACCATTCAGCCGACCCGGGTCCTGATCATCGACGGGATCATGGTCCTGGCTGAGCCCAAGCTGCGGGAGTTGATGGATATCCGCATTTTTGTGGACACCGATGCCGATATCCGCATCCTGCGGCGTATCCGCCGGGATGTCAATGAGCGCGGCCGTTCCTTGGACTCCGTCATCGATCAGTATCTGTCTACCGTAAAGCCCATGCATGAAATGTATGTGGAACCCAGTAAAAAATACGCGGATGTCATCATCCCCGTTGGCGGCCATAACCTGGTCGCCATGGAAATGATCGAAAACCGCGTACGTACTCATCTGTTTTGATCATACCGTCGTCAAAAAGGAAGACAAAGGAAGATCCGCCCTTTTGCGGGTCAATTCCATCAATCCAAGTCTGGTATAATCATGGACCGTCACTCTTTGGCGGTCCTTTTTTGCTGCTTCTTTTACATAATGAAGGAGCTCTTCTTTGGATCTCTCGCTTTTCATATCGATAAAATCAATGATCAGGATGCCAGACAGATTCCGGAGACGGATCTGCTCCAGGATCACATCCGCTGCCCGCCTGTTAGCCTCAAAGATCGTTTTTTCCCTGTCCTTGCCGCCATAAGCAAAAGAACCGCTGTTCACATCGATCGCTGTCAGGGCTTCTGTCTGATCGATCACGACTGAGATCCCCTCCGACAACAGAACCTTTCGGGATAAGGCCGTCATCAGCTGGCTGGTCAATTTGTAAAACTCACGTATGGACCAGCGCCCCTGATCAAAAAGAAAGACTTTTTCTGAAAGTTCAGGATCTTCTTCCTGTACCATTTCTTTTAATCTTTTATAAACGTTCTTATCATCGACCACGATCTTCGATACTGTATTCCTGGGCTGTGAAAGCAGGAATGACAGGACCGGCGCCGGCGGCGCGTAAAGGATGCTGCCCGCAGGAGAAGTCTTCTGGATCCGCATGATAGACTGATATCTGTCATAAAGAACTTTCGCTTCTTCAAGGATCTCTTCCTCGGAAGCGGCCGCCGCATCGGTCCGGAAGATCCAGCCGACCGTATGTTGATCAGGAAATTGCTCTCTGAGGGCTTTAAACCGTGTTTTAAGCGCTTCTGACTCTATTTTAAGGGAAATACTCGTCCGAAGATCAAAGGGCGTTAAAACGACGTTATGACCGTCCAGCGAGAATTCTCTGGTAACACGGTATCCCTTATCTCCGCTGCCTTCCTGAATGATCTGCACGGGAAACATATCTCCGCAGCGGACCTTATCTCCTTTGCGTGTATTCAGAAAGCCTTTTTTATCCTGACGGATATTGACGAGAAACGAATTCAGACCGCCGACCTGTTCATCTACATGTCCCATGACGATAGAACCCAGGATGGCCGGACCATCGAGGTCAAATCGAAGGTATTCTTTCAAACGTCCGTTTTCAAGAAGTCCGGCGTATAGCCCCTCTTCTC
>ONBQ01000117.1 GCA_900316145.1 uncultured Eubacteriales bacterium | reverse complement strand
TTCCTATACATCGACTTATTTTATAATAATCCTCCAAAAGTTATTCGTCAATGCCACAAAAGTCTTTACTTTCTGTCACTTTACTTTCCAGTCCAAAATGCTATAATGTGACAAGCCCCTTATTTTGATGAAAAAGAGGAAATTTCTATGATATCCAAACTGATTCGGGTCGGAGTATTTCTGGCGGCGGTGAGCTTGCTGATCGTCGGGTATTCCCTGCTGAACCGCACGGCCAAGCCCGTGACCAGCATCTACACTTTCCAGGAGCCTTTCGATAAGATCGAGGCGAACTGTGTTGAGTGTGACGTGGAGTTTTTGACCAGCAATGACGGGACCTGCCAGGTCATCTGCCAGGAATCCAACAAAGGCAAGCATGAGGTCAAGATCGAGAATGGCACACTGAAGATCCTTAGGGAGAGCAATGATCACCTCAGCATCAACTATCAGGACCTGGTGCTGAAGGTCACGGTGTATCTGCCTCGGACTTATTATAAATCGCTGAACGTGATCACGAGCAGCGGCGATATTTACCTGCCGGTGGAGATCATGGTCGATACGGTCACTGCTCAGTCCTCCAGCGGAGATATAGACGTGCGGGGTGATTTTGGCCAGTCTTTGGATGTGAAGACCAGCAGCGGCAATGTCAACGTAAAAAATGCTTACATTCGTGGTTCGCTGATCATCAATACCAGCAGCGGTGATGTGAATTTTGATCGCAGCGACGCGGCTGAAATGAGCGTGCAGACCTCCAGCGGCAACGTGAAGGGCAACCTGCTCAGCGGAAAGCATTTCTTCACACGGTCCTCCAGCGGAGATATCCGCGTGCCGGCTTCTGCCGGTAACGCGCCTTGTGACATCCGTACCAGCAGCGGCGATATCAGCTTGTCTGTAAAATAAAACAGGAGTTCCCAGTCTGGGGAACTCCTTATTTTTTTATTTCAGGAATCCGTTGATGATCTGCTCTTCGGCTTCCTGCTCGGTCAGGCCTAAGGTCATGAGCTTGATGATCTGGTCGCCGGCGATCTTGCCGATGGCGGCTTCGTGCACCAGGGCGGCATCCACATCGTTGGCTTCCAGGCCCGGCACGGCCAGGATGCGGCCGTTGTCCATGATGATGGAGTCACACTCGGTGTGGCCGGAGCAAGGCGCGTTGCCTATGATCTTGGCATCAAACTTCTGATAGGAATCGTCACGCGCGACAGAGCGGGAGACGACATCGGCCGTGGCGCCTTCGCCGTTAAGGTTGACTACGTAGGAGCTGATGGCGCGCTGGTTGCCATGGGTCATGAGGCGCTCCCGCACGACCAGCTTCGCGCCTGCGGCCAGTTCCGCGGTGGTGGTACGCTTGGTGTCATCCACGCCCTTGATCTGGACCATTTCCATCTCGACGGTGCTGTCCTCCTCCTGGTAGACCTCGGTGCCGGGGTTCAGGATGCGCTTGCCGGAGCCATCACCGGAACCGTAATGCTTTTCCACATAGCGGATCTTGGCTCCTTTACCCACATAGAAACGGTGGATCCCGTCATGTTCGGAATCCTTGGGGCCGCAGTTGTCTATGCCGCAGCCGGCTACGATGGTGACATCGGCTCCCTCGCCGATGAAGAAGTCGTTGTAGACCAGTTCCGTGAGGCCGGTCTGTGTCATGACGACCGGAATATGAACACTTTCATTCTTGGTACCGGGGGCGATGCGAATGTCCAGACCGCTGACATCGGTCTTGGGCTCGATCTCGATGTTGGCGGTGGAAAAACGGGCAGCGGACTGGCCGTTAGCGCGGATGTTGAAGGCGCCTTCCGGTACTTCGTGAAGATCCGCGACCTCCTGCAGAAGCCGCTTCTGGATCTCATCGATCTTGATCGTACTGAAATCTACCATGTTACACCTCCGTTGCCACTCGGCAGGATGGAATGGCCGAGGCCGTTCCGATCAGTTCCGGCAGGACTTCGTCTTTGCCGCCCTGGCGCACCAGACGCCCGTCACGTACTACGATGATCTCATCCGCGATGTTCAGGATGCGCTCCTGATGGGAGATGATGAGGATCGAGCTGTCCTTGATGTTCTCACGCATACGTTGGAAAACTTCGATCAGGTTCTGGAAGCTCCACAGATCGATGCCCGCTTCCGGCTCATCGAAGATGGCCAGCGTCGGCGCTTTGGCCAGGACCGTCGCGATCTCGATACGCTTGAGCTCGCCGCCGGAAAGGCTGCTGTTGACCTCACGGTTGATATAGTCCCGCGCGCACAGGCCGACTTTGGACAGATATTCACAGGCATCCACGACCTTCAGACGCTGCCCGGCCGCCAGGCGGATCAGGTCGATGACCTGCAGGCCTTTAAAGCGGACCGGCTGCTGAAAGGCAAAACCGATGCCTTTTTTCGCGCGCTCGGTGATGGACAGTTCCGTAATGTCCTCTCCGTTCAGGAAGATCTGCCCGGAGGATGGTTTTTCGATACCGGCGATGAGGCGGGCCATCGTGGACTTGCCGCCGCCATTGGGCCCGGTAATGACCACCAGTTTATTGTCCGGGATCGTAAGGCTTACATCCCGGATGATTTCTTTCTCTCCACCTTCGTCATTGACATCGAAGGTGATATTTCTTAATTCCAGCATAGGAATGCTCCTTTAATTAGTGTCGCCTAATATTATATCATACTTCTGCCAGATTGACACCTGTTCTGTCAGATTTTTTCCGTTGCATACAACAAAGGCAGCCGTGAACTGAAACGGCTGCCTTTGATCTAGTTTTTTGCTCTACCTTTGTGGCCGGTCATGCCAGTTTTATACAGATCCCTTCAGTGATACCGCTCTCATTGAACGCGTCCACACGTACATAGTACTCACGGCCTTCTACCAGGGCGCCTACGCGCTGGGTACCACCCTTGAATACCATGTAGCTGTGATACAGTTTCTCCGGGCTGCTGCCAAAGAGAATGTTATAGCCGACCGTATTCTCCTGGGCCTCGATCGTGACATTCATATCCAGCGCTCCCTGGTGCTTAGCCTCATATTTCGGCACAGAAGGTTTCTCACCATTGTCCAGGCCGAATACACGCAGGCCGGATAAGCAGGGGATCTGCTCATAGGCCACGGCGATATTGCTTAAGCGCAGGAACCGGCAGGCATAGCCTTCTTCACAGAACAGGAAGTCATGCGTCAGATCCGTCTGTGCCGCGGACTTATCCGCGATCACGAACCACTCGGACCCATCGGCCGAGCCTTCCAGCTTCCACTGAGTCAAGAGATCGCGCTCCTCGATGTAGCGGGCCTGGTCACCGGGTTTCAACTCTCCCGGGCAGGGGATATCGGGATGGTCATCGCCAAAGTTGACCTGTACGCCGTGCACCTCATAGGCTTTGCCAAGGTCTACGCACAGCCACTCGTCACGGCTGTTCGTCTGCGGTTTCCACCAGGTCTGAACATTCTCCTCAACGGCTTTTCCCGCCTCGCAGCCTTCCGTCTCGGAGGAAGCCACAGCCTTCTTGCCGGCGCTGAGCAGCATCCAGGCAGGGTCACGCCAGGCATCCTGACGGAAGCCGGACAGGCTCATGGGCCAATCACCATAGCGCTGGTTGCAATACAGCTCGCCATCCGCGTCAAAGCCCGCCGGCCAAAGGCCTACGCGGCGCTCAAACATATGGTTCATGGAAATGCGCATGGTGGCAGTATGCCACCAGTTGCCCTGGTCATCCTGCATGGTCGAACCATGACCCGCCCCGGGGATAAAGCCGCCCGGCTTGTAGGAGAAGGGGTTGTTCTGCGCCAGGGTAAAGGGGCCTAACGGGCTCTCACCCACATAGACGCCATCCGAATACGTATTGTACTGGGTCCCGGGGCAGGCATACTGCAGATAGTACTTGCCGCAATGCTTGTCCATCCAGGCACCTTCGATATAAGGCATATTGGAGAACATGCCCTTGATCATGGGGATCACCTGAGCGGGCAGCTGATCCTTCGTCATGCCGCGCGCCGCGAGGAATCCCTGGAACTTCTGCTCGATCTCCTCCTCGGTGGCCGGAGCTTCGCTGTTGTCCTCACCCACGCGCTCGTAGCCGATCTGATCCGGATGGCCGGACAGCAGCACGACAGGTTCGGTCTTGGGGGCCATGGTCTCAGGATCCAGCTCCACGCCCCAGATCGGCGTCGCATTGGAGCAGCCCCAGTAGAAGTAGACCTTGCCGTCATCATCGATGAACAGGTTGGGGTCCCAGTAAGGGAAAGTCCCGTCGATCTTCTCATACGGGCCATTCAGCACGTCCTTGGTGCGGTAACGGTCACAGTTTTCATCTCTGCGGGATGCGCAGTAATAAACATATCCATTCATTACCCGCACATCGGGGGCATAATCATAAAGAGGAAGCTCCTTGGGCAACTTGTGATTTTCCCAATGGACCAGGTCATCCGACACCCATACACCCAGTGTCATGGAAGCAAAAATATAGTATCTGCCCTCAAAGCAGATCATGGACGGATCCGCCGCTTCACGGTTGATCTCGATGGCGCCACCGCTGCGAGGATCCTGATTGAACTGATACCGATAGTTGATATTGATAGGATTACAATAATAATTCATGTAAATGACCTCCTTGCTACAAAAAGTGTAAGCGAACCGGCAGCTTTTGTCAAGAAGATTGACTTGCTTCTGGCGCTTATGATACAATTCAGACAATCCAAACAGAAAGAAGGTCCGCTCATGCGCCGCGTTACCACCAGTGTCCAGATGGTCCTATCCTCCCATTGCAATGGCTATAAAAATCCCCGTCTCTTCGGCGGCCAGCTGATGAGCTGGATCGACGTGATCGGGGCTGTGGCCGCCCAGCGTTATGCCGGCACGACCGTCACCACGGTCTGCGTAGACAATCTTACCTTTTTGAAGCCCGCCTTCCTGGGCAACACCATCGTGCAGAAAGCCTATGTCACCTGGACCGGCCACACCTCTCTGGAAGTCCGGGTCGATACCTATGTAGAAAACTTCTCCGGCGAGCGGGACCTGACCAACGTCGCCTACCTTGTCTTCGTCGCCCTGGACGAAGAAAGCAAGCCGACCCCGGTCCCGGAATTCGTCCCTGAAACCGACGAAGAAAAAGCAGAATTCGAAGCCGCTATCGAACGCCGCCGGATCCGGCTGGGATGAGGGATCGGTCGATGGGTCTGGGAATTTTGAAGCTTACCAAGTAGTCATCTTTGATACTACTTGATTCTGAGATATCCTGCGTCAAAATCAAGTACCGCCACACCGCTGATCGACCAAAAAGAGCGTATGAAAAACGATTTTCATTTATCGTTTTTTCACACGCTCTTCTTTCTCACTCCGCCATTGCCAAGACCGCTTCTTCCAGCGCCTTCGCAATGGTTTCCAGCGGCATGCTGGGCGTCTCTTTCGGCAAGCCTTCCACCTGCTGGGGCAGGTAGGGGACGTGGATGAATCCGGCCGGCTTGTCCGTCGAGGCCAGCAAGCGGTACATGATATCATTGCAGACGTAGGTGCCCGCGGAATTGGAGATCTCGCAAGGGATCTGTGCGGCGCGCACCCTCTCCTCCATGGCGCGGATGGGAAGCGTGGAGAAGTACGCGGCCGGGCCGTCGCTGATCACGGGTTCATCTTTGGGCTGGAAGCCCGCGTTGTCCGGCGCGGCGCAGTCCATCACGTTGATCGCGACGCGCTCAAAGGAGATCTTTGAACGGCCGCCGGCCTGGCCTACGCAGATGACCGCGTCCGGCTGATGCTGGTCGATCAGGGCTTTAAGCACTTCCATATCCCGGCGGAACACCACGGGGATCTCCGCCTTGATGATCCGGGCCTTGCCGATCGTATCCGGCAGGGCTTTTACGGCTTCATAAGCTGGATTGATGCTTTGCCCTCCGAAGGGGGCAAAGCCTGTGATCAGGATCTTCATCATATTACTTGCTCTGTAAGGCCAGCCAGTCCAGCAAGGTCACTTCGCGGCCATCCACCACGACGGGCTTGCCGTCATAATCTACCTTGCAGTCATCGTTGAGCATCGGGATCCAGGCAAAGTGGCCGAAGTATTCATAGGGCTCGCCCTTCTCGTTTTTGAACTGGTCATGCAGGTCGACGATGCGGTCCCAGAAGGTGAAGTGCACATTCTTCGCCCCGGCCGCGATCAGGCGCTCATAGGTCGGAACGACATAATTCTTCGGCACGACCACCGGGTCATTTTTCGCGTGGGTGAACCAGATGCCGATCTTTTTCAGATTGTCGATGTCTTCCTCCGTGATGGCCTTGTCGATCATCGCTTCGCAGATGGGGAAAGCCGCCGCGAAAAATTCCGGATAGGACATCAGCATGCGCATGGTCATGAAGCCGCCGTTGGAGTCGCCGCCGATGTAGACGCGGTTCGGATCGATGGCATTGTCATACAGGCTGATGAACTCATCGATCACCGCCTTCAGGGCTTCGGTATACATGGACTTGCCGGAATCCCCATACTTGTGACTGCCGTCATCGAGCCACATGGTGGGGCACTGCGGCGCCAGGACGAACGCGCCGCCGAACTTCTCCTGGACCCAGTCCTCTGTGAGTTCGGTCACTTTGTTGCCAGAGTAGGCGATGGCCGTATCCTGTCCGCCCTCACCGGCGCCGTGCAGCCAGACGATGAGCGGCTTCTTTCCACCTTTTAAGGTCGGGACGAAGTAGCCGTAGCGCAACGGCTCTTTTTCATACTGTGATACGCTGTGATGGAAGCGCTCTCTCTTCGGGTTGCGGATGCCCGCGCAGCGGTCGAAGACCAGGCCGGTCAGGCGGTCCTTATCCGTGCCGATGTCCTGGATCTGGCTGATGGTATAGTCGCAGACCGTATAGTAGTTGAAACCATTCATGCTGGTCACGTCGGACGCCAGCGCCGCGGAGCACTGGTAGATGGGGCCGTAGGGCATTTCCAAAGCAACGTAATCCCCCTCTTCCACGGGGTTGCCTTCCAGGTCGGACGGATAGGCGGCCGTGACCGGGCGGAAGCCGCGGCTGGGGAACAGTTCATCCCGATGGATGAAGTCCTTCGGCATGAGGACGGGACGGCCGTCCTTGTTCTTGATCTCCACATACACGCTGAACTTGTCCGGGGTGATCTCCTGCGCCGTTACCTGACGGGGCATGCCCAGCACGACTTTGGTGACGTACGGTCCGAAATCCGTAATGTCGATGTTCTGATAGTAGATGTGAGACATAATGACCTCCTTATGATGTATGGGTTTCTATTATGATGTTCCCGCTTACTTGCGCGAAGCGCTTCTCACCTGTGATCTCGCCCGTCTGGAACCGGCTTTCCGTCTTGTCTCCGATCAGGCGCACGTCCCGGGCTACACGGGTCCGTCCGGGGCCAGTCACCTGATCCTGCGCCAGGTGTTCATATTGGACCACCCGGACCTGGGAACCGGACATGTGAAGCGTCACATGTTCCTCCAGCCGCCCGAATGTCCACAAAAAATCCGCCTCCTGTAACCGGACCTCTCCATCCCGGTTGACGGTCCAGGTGTCGAACGTAATGCTTCCGGACAGGCAGGCCTTTCCCCGGACCTGCGCCGTCGTGCTGAACATATGCCCCCGGGCTTCCAAGCGGGCTTTCTCTCCAAAGATCTCGCTGTGGCCGCAGATATAGGCTTCCTCATGGAGGACAAGACGGCCTCCCAGGCGCAGTCCTTCCGCGACCAGCTTGCCATGGACCGCCAGGGTGACACCTTCGGGGACCGTAAGCGTGCCGCATACGATCAGCCCGTTCTGTAATACGGCGTCTTGTTCCAGGAACACATCACCTGCTGCGATACCGCCGGTTTCCTGCATGGAGGGTTCAAACTCCGGGCGGATGGGCACACCGGCGATGATGACGTCGAATCCTTGCCGGCGCAGGCGGTCTATGGTTTCCGCCGCGGCTTCCCGCTCGATGGCATCATCCACGGCCGCGTCCTCCACGTACAGGACATTGTGGGACAGAGGCCGCTCCTTGTACGGCGCCTCACTTTCAAAAATCGCGAACATTCGTTACTCCTTACGCACATTTGTCTTTATTATACTCTAAAAAAGCTTTTCCGGTCAATAAAGAAAGAGACGGGCCTTATGCCCGCCTCAGCTCTGTTTACGCGACTTCGATGCTCGCGATGTCACTTTCGTTAAAGTACCGTCCGGCCCAGCCATCGCTGGTCATGCAGATGCCGCAGCCGGGCTCCGTGTTATCCCGCTCCTCAAAGAAATACTCGACCAGACCGGTGAATCCTCTTCCGTTGCGATCCGTAAGGCGGATCTGACGGCCTGCCTGTTTTGCCCAACGTGCGATGTTTAAATACGTGCTCATGTCTGTACCCCCGTTTTTTATATTTCTTTCTTCTTCTGTGAACATCCGGTAGGTCTCGCCTCCTTCGTTCCGTTTGATGGTACCATTATATGACATCAGCAGTCCAAAAAACATCACGTCAAGCTTAATAACTTATTAAAAACTTATTATTTTCTCACTGTTCAGTAACTCGCCTACACTCGCGCAAAACCGCTTGCCATATATATTTGAAACAATGATGGCGGTTTTGCGCTCGTGATGGGCGGGTTACCCGTTCGGGTCCCAAGCCATAAAGCAAAACGTTTATGCAAGCAAGCTTGCATAAACGTTTTGCTTTATGGCTTAGGACTGAACAGTAACTTTATTTTCTGATAAACTTTTCGTCTTCCGGGTTATCCTCGGCGCTGACAAAACGTTCCGCGCTCATATGCAGGTCGTACTTGTCGCGCAGTCTGGCCAGTTCCTGCATCATGGGAGAGGCATGGTGCACATCGATGGCCGCCTGGTCCTCCCAGCTGTCGATCATAAGGATCGTTTCGGGGTCTTCCAGAGACTGGTAGTACTCATAGCGCAGGTTGCCTTGTTCCGCGCGGATCTTTTCCACGATGCCGGATGAAGTCATTTCTTCGGCAAAGGCCCTGGCGCTGCCATTCGTTCCGGTATACCGCAAGTTCACTGTGATCATGAGATCGCCTCCTGATAGATAAGTCTTCACTGCTTTTTTACAGTATACCATTATCGAGTCCCGGATTCAATCACCGAGAATATGATCTGAGACACTGTCATAATCATGGACATAGGTGACCGGCTCCTTTCCTTCCTGCAGCACCGTAAAGCGCTCCGCCTCCGGCATCCGGTCCCCCCAGTTCTGTCCATGCCAGCCGTCACCGCGGAAGTGCCTCCACAACACGGTGCGGCCGTCTTTGTCCAGAAACTGCTCGGTCAGGACCTTCTCGTCATAGGTCTCTACATCCATAACACAGATGGTGTCATAGGTCTTGCCCCTGACCGTCACTTCGTAACGGCCCACCACATCCAGGTAGAAGGGATCGGTTTTCGGACGCAGCGTGACGTTGTGGTCTTCCCGCGTGATGTCCCCCTTCATGCGGATATCCACTTCATTGCCGCAGTTGTCCGGGCCGAAGCCCCAGTTCTTCTCGAATTCTTCGTCATAGAAAGTGGTGAAGCTGTGCACATCATCCACCATCCAGCCATGGGCCAGATAGCGGCAGTGCGTATCGGTCAGCTGCGCCACGAATTCATGGGATGACAGCTCTTCCGGCCCGTCTTTAAGATAATGATCCAGCGCGTGGATCTCGACCCCTTCGATCCCGTGTACGGAGGCCTTGCCGGTGACCTTCATCTCGACCCACTCGGTCAGAATGCCGTCCGGCTGGTCATACAGCCCCCAGGTGACAGTTTCGTTCAGGCGCGGGATGATGAGCCATCCCATCAGCTCCTCCCAGCGGACGCGAAATGGTTCTCCTTCCGTTTTGCGGATCGTGTATTCAGGCATTTTTTCAAATATCATCTTGTTCATATTTCCCTTTAAACTCCTTTCTCGCGTTATGAAGGCGGCTTTTGACCGTTCCCGGCGGAATGTTCAGCCTGCGGGCGATCTCTTCCTGCGGCAGATCCTTAAAGTAATACAGATACAGGATCTGCTTGTTCTGATCTTTCAGACTTTCCACCACATTCCGGACCTTGAGGCGTTCTTCATGACCATAGAGGCCGCCGCCCGAAGGGAGGGTCTCCTCCACCTCTTCCAGGGGGATCTTCATTTGCCCGGCCTGTCGGCGGAAATAGTCATTGCAATGGTTGCAGGCGATCCGGATCAGCCAGGCCTTTGCAGAACCGGGATCCTTCAGTTCTTCCAGATGGCGATAGGCTTTGATCCATATCTCCTGCAGCACATCTTCCGCGTCTTCCTTGTTCGGGATCTTATACTTGACCAGCCGTTCGATGGTACGCCCATATGCTATAGTCCACGCTTCAAAGTCTTCCATTAAGCCACCTCCTTTCCGTTTCTATGAATAAAGACGCTTGCGGAGTCAAAAAGGTTCACACCCGATTTCGGAATAATCGATTGCATGACCTTTATTTTCATGGTATCATATTGAAAAACAGAATCGAGAGGGAGAGTGTGATATGAATCCTGCAGTACGCTATTTTTCCCGGACTGGCAACACGAAGCTCGTGGCCGAAGCCATCGCAAAAGCCGTCCAGACGACCGCGATCTCGGTAGACGCGCCGGATGCCAAGCTGGACAAGCCGGTCGATGTCCTTTTCATTGGCGGAGCTTTGTATGCCTATGGGATCGACAGCCATCTTAAAGAGTATCTGGCTTCCTTGCAGAAAGCGGATGTGAAGAAAGCTGTCGTTTTTTCCACCTCCTGGCTCTCCAAGCACGCCATTGACCTGATCAAGAAAGGTTTGAAGGATGCCGGTATTCCGGTCGCCAAGGAGTTCTTCTATGTGAAGAATAAGCCCAGTGCCGCCCAGCTTCAGGAAGCGGACGCTTTCGCCCAGAAATACGTATAAAGCACATTGATCACAAAGGGACTGTGAAATAACATGATAATCGCTATTTCACAGTCCCGGTTTTCGTCATTCACGAAACGGTTCTGGCATAAAAGGGTGCGTAGCGTTACTTGATTTTTGCCTCACTAATTTTCAAAATCAAGTAGCTGATCATAAGATTACTGTATTTCAATGAAAAGGAAATGAGGATCAAGTGATCGGGAGCGGCTTGTTATTTCACACCTATTTTTCTGCACTGTTATAAGGAAGGGAGGCCCCATCCCTGAAGAAGCAAAAGGAGCCGTGAAAGAAATTGGAGTTTAAGTAAAAACTCAGGGTTCATTCTTTTCACAGCCTCTTCTTTTTCCTTTAGTCCAGCACCTTATAAGGCTTCCACCGAAGAAAATCGCCGGACACCAGGCGGTACTCCACCCCGTGGAACTCGCCCTGGATACTGTCATGGAAGCGGCTCTCGCCGTGGCAGTGCGCGTAGATCACCTGCTCCGCCCGGAACTCCTCTGCAATGCCTGTAAAGCCGCTCGACTCTTCCAGGATATTCGTAGGCGGGTAATGAAGAAAGATGATGAATTTCTGATAGCCTTCGTTTTTTGCCATTTCCAGGGAAGCGCGCAGGCGGGCCAGCTCCCGCTCGACCAGCTTTTTCGCATGCTCTTCCTTCTCCTCATCCCAGCCGATGATCCGTCCGCGGCGGTCCAGATAATAGGGTCCTTCAAAGGTGAACCCTTTCGTGCCGACCAGCGCGTAATCCTGATAGACCTCAAACCCGTCCTGCAGAAAGTTCAGCTTCGGCTGAAACTTTTCATTCAGCTGGCGGGTCTTTTTCGCGTTCCAGAACATGTCATGATTGCCCCGGGTCAGGATCTTGCGGCCGGGCAGGTCGGCGATATAGGCCAGGTCCTGCTCACACTCGTTCAGGTTCTTGCCCCAGCTGTGGTCCCCGACCAGGACCAGCGTATCGTTGGCATCGATCATCTTGGCGCAGTTCTTTTGGAACTTCTGCTCGTGATGACGCCAGGCCCCGCTTTTCTGGCCAATGGCCTTCAACTCGGTCTGAAAGTGCAGGTGCAGGTCGCCTAAGGCATATAAACTCATTCTTCTTCCCCTAATCCATAATATAGCAATTCGTTATACTTCGCGTTGGCTTCCTCGCTGGCTTTCTTGCGCCGCCAGACTTCGATCTCGCTGCAGATGGAGAGCATCTCATCGGCCACCATTTCCATGGTCTTCGGCTGGGCCTGGCGCAGATAGGAAGTCATGCGCAAGATGGCCTTCGGGCTGCCGAGGTTTTTTGCGCAGATCTCGCCCAATTCTTTGGGAAAGCCCAGTTCTTCAATGGCTTCTACCAAAAGGTCCCGGCAGCTGGCCCAGTTTTGCTGTTCCGGTGTCATATTTCCACCGCGCCAAGCAAGAGGGCCGCGGCCAGCATGATCAGGGTAAGCAAGAAGGCCCTCGGAATGGTCCTCTTCTGGTGCTCACCCAGCTCCACACCGGACAGACCGGTCAAAAGGAACGTAGCCGCCGTCAGCGGAGAGACCGGGAATCCGGTCGTCATCTGGCCCAGCACCGCCGCCCGGGCGATCGAAAGGCCGGACACTCCAAAGCTTTCCGCCGTTTTGGCCAGGATCGGCAGCACACCGTAATAGAAGGAATCCGGATCGAACAGCAGGGAAGCCGGCATGCCCACCACACCGGTGATGACCGGGAAATAGCGGCCCATCGAAGTCGGGATGACCTGGACCAGGGCTTTGGCCATAGCATCGATCATGCCAGTACCTTTCATGATCCCGGTAAAGGCTCCCGCCGCGAACAGGACGGAGGCCATCATCAAAGCCTCGGCCGCGTGGGCGTTCACGATCTCGCCTTGCAGCTTTGGGGAAGGATAGTTGATGACCATGGCCAGCACGAAGGCGATCATGAAGATGACAGCCGGTGCGAAGCCGGAAAACAGCAGGGCCGCGATGGCCGCGATGGTAAGCAGGATGTTGACCCAGAACAGCTTGGGCCGCAGCAAAGCCTGCTGTTCGTCAGTCAAAGGCTCTTCTTTATACACAAATGCTTCGCCCGATGCCTTCTGCGCCTTTTTCTCCGCTCTTCCCATCAGAAAAGCGAAAACGAAGACGGCCGCCAGGCCAATGATGACCGGAAGGATCAGGGGTTTGAACAAAACCATGACGTCCACGCCCATGGCCGTCGCCGCGCGGATGGTCGGTCCGCCCCAGGGCATGATGTTCATAACGCCGGCCGCCATGGCCGCCACGCACGCCAGTGTCGTGCGCTTCATGTGCATCGCGTCATACAAAGGCAGCAAGGCCGGAATGCAGATCAGGAATGTGACCGCGCCGGAACCGTCCAGGTGCACGATCATGGCCAGCAGCGCCGTGCCCAGCGTGATCTTGACCGGGTCCTGACCGATGACCTTGATAATGCCGCCAATGATGGGACGGAACATGCCGGCATCCTTCAGCACGCTAAAGAAGAGGATCGAGAAGATGAACATGACGCCGGTCGCCGCCACGGACCCAATGCCGCCGGCCCCGGTGATATAGCCGCTTAAGGCCTTGATATTCTCCCAAACAAGAACGCTGCCCTCCTCATTCGCAATGAAGAAGGACGCTATGATGCCCGTAACAAGCGGCACCGCGATCAAGGCCGCCGTCGGGGAAAGCTTTTTGCTCATGACCACCGCCAGCAGCGCCACGACTGTGATAAAGCCTAGTATAGCCAGCATAAAACTACCTCCAAATTACATTCTTTCGAACCATTCTACATCACAAGCCGGCAGAAGTAAAGGAAAGATTCCCTCCGAATTTTTGTTGCTCCTGCAACATTATGTTGCTGCAGCAACAAAATCCTGTACGAAAATGCAAGTATTGCCCGGCACGGCGCTGTAACGCAAAATCACAGTTTGACACTGAAAGTCCGGTATGCTATACTAAAGAATGCTTAAAGACCTTATTTGAAACTGAAAGCAATGCAACTATTTTCTTAAGGAGGAAAAGGTATATGGTTTATTCACGTGAAGTTGAGAACATGTGCTGCGTGAAGGTCGATG
>ONBQ01000115.1 GCA_900316145.1 uncultured Eubacteriales bacterium | reverse complement strand
CGAGAGAGATCGCTGCATTCTGTAAGATGGTTTAGTATTTTAGAATAAACGCGGAGGAAAGTTCATTATGATGCAGGAAGGTGCTGTCTATTGGATCGCGAATTGCATCCTGAACGTATTTGTGTTTGTGTCAACGGATCTGGTGTGCGAGCGCCGGTTCCGATGGCCGCTTCAATTGTTGCTTGAGGTGCTTTCCTCGGTGGTCTGGTGCCTGCTGATCCCATTGCTTCCGTTGTATTCGAGTTTGCGATTTGTGGTGGGGGCGCCGGCCTTGCTGATACTGGACATTCTCCTGCACAAGGGAAGCTTGCGGTACAGGGTGTTGACATCGATCCTCGCGTTCCTTTGCATGATCTTTTCTGAGGTTTTGTTTATGGGCGTCATGCCCAGAGAAGCTGCGGTCTCCGGGGAGCTCTATCAGATGGATCCGGTCGCTCTCTATGCGGTGTATTTGTTCTTAAACGCGGTCGTTATGTCGATCATGGTCGTGGCGGTACGGTATTTCCACAAAAAATACAGAGAGTCGGAATATGCCAGACAGTGGCTTCTGTTTCCGATCTTCCCAATCAGCCAGCTTGCTTCGCTGCTGAACTATGCCTCGATCTATATCCAAAGAGAGTTTCAGCTTTGGGGACTGCTGGCCACGATCGCGGTCTATGTGCTGGCGGATGTGGCCTTGATCGTATTCATCCGGATGACGGCAAAGAACACGAAACTTCAGGCGCGGACAGAACTGCTGGAAGAGCAGATCGAATTCCAGAAGGATTATTACAAACAACTCTCTGATTCTTATGAGAAGGTTCGGAAGATGCGCCATGACATCGATAATCATCTCTATACGATCAAGGCACTGCTTGCCTCCGGTGAAACCGAGGAGGCGGCCAGGTATGAGGCTTTGCTGACCGAACAGGCCGATCTGTCCGAAGAATTTGAACGATGCCGCAACAAAGTGGTCGCAAGTTACCTCCAGAAAAAGAAAGAAGACCTGAAAGCAGAAGGGATCGCGTTTGAGACAAGGATCGTGATGCCGGAAGACTGCGGGATCGGAAATCCGGACCTGATCTGTGTGCTGGGAAATCTGCTGGGCAATGCGGAGGAAGCGGCGATGGGACTGGAAAACGGGTTTATCTCCCTGGAAATCTCCCATCGGTCTCCGTACCTGAGTATTTGTGTGAAAAATCGCGCCAGGACAGAAACTGACAAGAAAAAGTCCAAGAGGATCGCGGAACTGGAACGCGGCATCGGCATGTCCATCCTTAAGGAAATGGCGCAACGTTACGATGGAGATCTGAAAACAAGTCAGGAGAACGATATTTTTCAGACGGATCTGGTATTAAAAGGGGAGTCCACATGTTGACGATAGCGATCTGTGACGATCTGAAAGAGCATTTGCAACGGGCCGAAGAGCTGGTAGATAAGGCTTTCGCCGCGGAGGGAAAGCAGATCCGAAAGAAATGTTTCGCGAGCGCGAAAGAGTTGATCTCATGGATGGAGATGGAAAGCCAGGGACCGGACATCGCTGTCCTGGACATTGAGATGGACGGAGAAGATGGGATCAGCCTGGCCAAGCGGCTAAACATACTGGTGCCGATGTGCCGGATCATATTCCTGACGGCGTATCAGGATTACGATATGGATGTTTATGAAGCGGAGCATATCTGGTTCGTGATCAAGAAGCGGGCGGAGGAGTATTTCCCCTTAGCGGTGAGGAAGGCGATCCGGTCGCTGGACGAGCTGGAGACGGCAGTGCCTTCCTTGATCGTGAGTGAGAACCGCCAAAAGACAGTCATCCCGATCAATAAGATCCTGTATCTGACAAGGGTCGGCAGAAAGGGGCATGTGGTCTGCGTAGATGGAGAGTATGTGGACCGGAGAGGGCCTGCAGCCCTGATCCCTGATGCATATCGGGAGCGCTTTTTGCGCTGCCATGAAGGCTTCTGGGTGAACGTGAGGATGATCGTTCAGCTGGATAGGGACACGTTCATCCTGAAAGATGGAAGCCGGATCCCGATCAGCCGTGGCTACCGGGAGCAGGCCAGAGAAGAGTTCTTCAGGAAATACAGGATCACGCAATAATAAAAAAGAGGCTATCGCGCGAAGCAGCGTGACAGCCTCTTAATTCTTGTGCCTGGGTTTTAAGATTTTAGTCCAGATTCTCAAGGACAGGAAGCAGAGCTTCCAGAACACGGTCATATCCATCGCCATACATGTGCATACCTTCAATGGTGTATTCTTCTTTCATGCGGCCGTTTTCGTCCTTGATGCCATCGTTGACATCCAGGAAGGTGGCGCCGAAGCGTTCCGCCAGCTGGCGCACGGCTTCATTGGCCTCGTT
Source organism: uncultured Eubacteriales bacterium (assembly GCA_900316145.1). Lineage (GTDB taxonomy): Bacteria > Bacillota > Clostridia > Lachnospirales > Bianqueaceae > RUG159. The sequence continues at coordinate 18,463 of ONBQ01000115.1, read as the reverse complement.
CAGAAGCGCGTTGGTGCGGTATTTGAAGACCTCACCCATCGGGTTTCTAAGGCCTACCTCGTCATTGACGGGATAGTAGGCGAGAAGGAAGAACTTGGCCTCCGGCAGACGGGCACGGATGCGGTTCAGGATCTCTTCGTAGTTCTTGATGAGGGCGGGGACACTGGCGTCAGGGCCGTTCAGATCGTTGGTGCCGATGTTGATGAAGATATATTCGGGCTCCAGCTCCAGAACACAGGGCTCCAGGGCTTCCAGCATCTCGCTGGTGGTAAAGCCGCCGATACCGCGGTTATAGATGGTATAAGGCAGATCCCGGTTCAGCATCAGTTCATAGATGGGGAACTGCTCCATGAGGCTGGATCCGCAGAAAAGGATCTGGCCCTTTTTGACGAGTTTATTCAGATGATGATAGCGGACTTGCTTATCCTGCTTGTCCCGTTGAAAAAATGCCATAATAGCCTGATGCGCGATCTGCTGTGCGTTTTCTTCCATAGTGTGATTTCCTCCTGAGTATAGATAGGATCATTATAGCGGTGAAGATCCAGCTTGGCAAGTCTTTCTTAATACAGCCTGTCATGCCAGCTGCCGTTCTCAAAATACGGCATGTTTTCTGTTAAATCATCCCGGTCACAAAGAAGAAGGACTTCCTTCATACCGTCCGCCAGGTCCATGGTAAGAAATTCCTCCCGTGTGGTCCAGAAGACAGCGCCTTCTTCGGAAGACTGAAGCGTGCCGGAAAAGCGGTCCGTACGGTATACGAAAACCAGATAGCGAATGCCGTCATCCCGCATCCAGTTGTAGATGCCGCGCAGGACCGGCTTTTCGATCGTAAGACCTGTTTCCTCAAACACTTCGCGTATCATGGCCTCGGCAAAGGGTTCGCCTGCTTCTACATGGCCTCCCGGAAAAACGATGCCGGTATAGCCGCCGGTGACCTTGTTTTCGACCAGGATCCGGTCTCCGTCGCAGACCATACACATGTTGGTTAAGATCGTGTTTTGTTCCATCTTCTTGCTCTTTCCTTATGTTTGCTTTATATTATAGTGACGGACAACAGGATTGACAAGCTTGATTTTTTCGGTACAATGAAAGCATGGAAATGAAGACAAAGAATGAAAGGCTGGAAACAGCTGTGCGCAGGGCACAGGCAGCCCTGGCGGCCAAGGCGGAGATGAACCGCGGCATCGGCACGCAGTCAGAGCGTATGCTGCATGCCGTGCTGAAGTATTATTTTGAACCGGATGAAGCCTGGCAGGAGGTTCGGATCGACAGCCATATCGCGGATATTTATCGACCGCAGGACAACCGGATCATGGAGATCCAGACCAGGGATTTCGGCCGGCTGCGGGACAAGCTGAACGCCTTTTTGCCGGATTATAAGGTGACGGTCGTTTACCCGATCGCGAGGGAAAAGTATATCTACTGGGTGGATCCGGAGACGGGCGAGGCCACGGGCGGCAAGAGATCCCCGAAAAAAGGCCAGCCCTGGGAGATCCTGAAAGAGATCTATCGGCTGCCGGATCAGCAGATGCATCCGAATCTGTCCTTCCTGCCTGTGATGATGGATGTGAATGAATACCGTCTGCAGGATGGTGTACGCAGCCGGGATGGAAAGCGAGGTTCGCACCGGCTGGAGCGGATGCCCTATGAAATGGAGGAAGGATTTCTGCTGGAGATGCAGGAAGACTACCTGGCGCTTCTAGGCGACCTGCTGATGGAACCTTTTACCTCGAAAGATTTTGGAAAAGCTTTGAAACTGAGAGGGATGGCCGTAGGCCAGTCGTTGAAGGCGATGGAACGGGCCGGCGCGATCGTGCGGACCGGAACGGGCAAGAACCGAAGCTACATCTATGAAAGAAAAGATGCTGCCCTGTGAACAGGATACACTGTACACAGAAGCAGCATTTTTTATTGATGGTAGTGCAGATCATCCGGACATTCGTCAAACAGGCGGCGCATGGTGGCGTTGTCACGAAGCTCCCGGATCCGGCGGATCCCGAACCGGTCTACGGCGCGGAACAGGTCTTCGACCTTCTGCGCGCGGTCTGGAGCATCCTTTGGAAGACGCGCGACGCGGGTATAGAAGAGACTTAAGGAGAGCTTTTTGACCCGCTCCAGGATGACCTCATCATCAGCCAGCCGTTCGGCTTCGGCAAGAAGCGCTTCTGCCTGGGACAGGATGTCCTCAGACAGATAGGCGACGGTAGGCGGGCCGTAGATGCCCATGTGGATGTTTTCATCCACCACCTTTTTCCGCATCAGCCGGATATAGCGGTAGATGGGAGATGAGGCCTGTCCATAGAAAGCGGTCAGAAATTCGATCATTTCCTGATCGGTATCCAGATCCGGATTCCACAGCAATCTGGCGATGAGGTAGGACCGAAGCTCCTGCAGCTCGCCGCCCATGGAATCTCCATTGCCTTGCTCAAAGATGCCGGCCGCGTGGTTTTCGATGAAGAAGTTGATGTTGTCCTTCAGCACATGGAAGTTGGGAAAGGGCATCAGATAGTGCATGAAATCCGTCGTATAATCCCAGATGTGGATGGTATCGCAGATCCTGGCCCAGCCTTTGAGGTCGTCCACGAAGGAGGAAGATGATTCCGTGCGCCCTCGGAAGCTCATGATCTCACGGCAGGATCGAAGCGGATGGGTAAAGCAGCATTCGATCGAACACAGGCGGATCACCACATTGGGATGCACGCGTAAGGTCTTGGGAGGCTTGCGGGTATACTGATAGGCCAGAACGCCCAGTTTCTTGTCCGGGTATTCGGCGGCGACCGCTTCTGCGATCTGGTTGACAAAGGTGATCAGGGTGCCGGCATGGGTCCCCTCCTGCTCATCGATGGCCCGGCAGGCGGGACACTGGCAAGGATTGTACCAGTCATTTTGCGCGACGGCGATGAGTTCAGCCTCAGGGTCTTGCCGGATCCAGGACAGGACCCTGCGCTTGGAGATCTCGATCACATCCGGATTGGTGAGGCAAAGCTGCGTGTGATCCTTGATCCGGACGCCATTCACCTCGGAAAAGTATTCAGGATGGGAATCGAAGTATTCTTCCACCGGGACCAGAAGACCAAAGGAGTGGGCGCCGCCGGAGGGACGATTGTACCGGATGGTCCCACCATGCTTTTCCAAAACGCGGTTGACCGGTCCGTTCAGACGGTTGCGGGCCGCCCAGGTCCCTTCAAAGGCGCACCGGTTGTAATCCTCCCGGTAGGAGAGGGCTGGCTTCTTGTGAAGATCCAACGGGGGAAGCTCCAGGAAGCGGCGTTTCGGAATATGGCTGACCTCCGGAGTGAACCATCGGCAACCAAAGACCTTATCCAGCAGTTCATAAACAGCGTACAGGACACCTCGCGGACGGCCGCCCGTGAGGATCAAAGACTCCCCCTCCGTCCGGATCGAGAATTCCTCCTTGTCCATGGAATCATCGATGCACAGCAGGATCTGATGACCTTCCTGGATCGGATCTTCCGCGATCTGAAAGAGGGCGTCCGTAATGGTATGGAGGATGGAAGAAAGTTCTTCCGCGGCGTAGCGTTCCGAAGGGATCGGGGAAGGGGGCAGGATGATCGTCCAATCGGTCTGCCCGTTGGAAGCCAAAGTCAGCAATGACATAGGAGCACCTCCTGACTCACAGATCAGAGCGTATCTTTAAGAACACGCTCCGCGTTTTGATAAGCGATCTTCTCCACTTCAGAAGAAGTGAAGCCGGCATCCAATAATCTATCCAGCAGGACCGGCATCTTCAGGACGTTGTCGATCTCCAGATCGCCGCCGATGCCGTCAAAGTCAGAACCGAGGGCCAGACACTCGATGCCGCCGACGTCGCGGATATATCTGGCATGGCGGATAACACCTTCAAACGTGCACTTGCCAGGCTCTTCGATGAAATCCGGGCAGAAGTTCAAGCCCGTGATGCCGCCGTGGTCCGCCAGAATGCGGATCATCTCATCGGTGAGGTTGCGGGTGTGGGGGCAGAGCGCGCGGGCGTCAGAATGAGATGCGATGAAAGGCTTTTTGCAGAGGGAGGCGACATCGTAAAAACCGCCGTCTGACAGATGGCTTACATCTACGATCATTCCCTTTTCCTGCATATAAACTACGGCATCCTTGCCAAAAGCGGTCAGACCTTCCTGCATAATGGCAGGATCTTTCGAATTGGGAGAGCCGAAGCAATTCTTGAAATTCCAGGTAAGAGTGATAAGACGGACGCCCTGGTCATAGTAAGAATCCAGATTTTCCCATTTGCCATCTACCGGACGGCCTTCTTCCAAGGTAAGGAAGGCGGCAGTTACGCCGTCAGATACGGCGGCCTGGTATTCGGCGAAAGAGCGGACTACGCGCAGCTGGTCCGGGTGTTCTTCAGCGGTTTGTTTTACGACGCCAAGGACCGCGTCGGTAAAAGCGCGGTCAGAGGTCAGACCGGTCGACTTTTCATAATACTCTTTCGGCGGGGTGAAGCAGGCAAAAAACTGAGCGGTGCCATTTGCCTGGCGCAGGCGGGCAATATCCAGATGAGCCTTAGGATCTTCATAAAGAACGGCAGAGGCGCTGCCTCCGGTTTCATGGGCTTTATAAAGGGCAGATGCCGCGGTATCACAGTGCAGATCGATGAACATGGCGTTTCCTTCTTCCTGTCATGGGATGTTTGATCCTATTGTATCGGCCGGGCGGCTTTTCGTCAAGGTATTGAAATCTGATTTTGATTTCGGTATAATAAGAACCGTTGAAAGTTCGGGATCCAACATGTTCAGAAAGGAGCATACTCAATATCATGATTACCAAGACAAAGGGCCTGGAAAGAGAGTTGTGGACCATCGAGGCAGCCGGCAACAAGGCGGTCATCCTGCCGGAAGTGGGCGGCAACCTGATCGGTCTCAACCTCGGCGGAACGGAAGTTTTTCATAAGGTAGAAAGCCTGGAAGCGGTCAAGGAGACCTGCACATCTTATGGCCTTCCCATCCTTTTCCCGCCGAACCGTATCGATGGCGGTCACTTTACCTTCGCCGGAAAAGAGTATCAGTTCGTGGTCAATGAGCCGGCCACCGGCAACTCCCTGCACGGCTTCCTGCAGAATGAACCCTGGGAGATCGAAGCCGTTTCCGACAGCGAGGATGAGGTAAAGGTCCGTCTGTATTACAATGCGGAAAAGGGCTGGGCTCACTATGATGTATATCCTGTCACGTTCCTGGCCGAGATCTTCTATACCTTGAACAAGGACGGCCTGTCTCAGGAAGTCCGCATCACCAATACGGGTGATGAAGTCATGCCCTATGGTCTGGGCTGGCACACCGCCTTCCGCATCACGCCCAACACGGTCATGAATATCGCGGTCGACAAGCGTGTCGAAATGAGCGATCGCATCCTGCCTACCGGCAATCTGCTGGATCTTACGGAAGAGGAAGAATTCCTGACCCGTCCGGAAGGCCTGAGCCCGGTCTATCAGGATATGGATGATCACTTTACCGCCCAGAGCGGCGTAGCGGTGCTCACCCATCCGGATGAGGGCGTGAAAGTCATTTATCGTGTCGACCCGTTCTATAAGCATTGGATGGTCTGGAACTGCAACCAGGAAGGCAGCTTCATCTGCATTGAGCCGCAGAACTGGCGTGTCAACGCTCCGAACCTGCCCATCCCGGCGGAAGAGAGCGGTATGGGCTGGATCGAAGCCGGTGAGACAGTAAGCGTATGCGCTTCTGTACAGGTCATCGCCCTGTAAAGCCATGATCAGACCAGCGCTGATGTTCAAGGACCGTGCGGTCCTGCAGAGAGAAAAGAAGATCGCGGTCTGGGGCCAGGCGGATCCCGGAGCGCAGATCACCGTGCAAGTGCAAGGCCAGTCGGTCAGCACTGTCACGGATGATAAAGGAAATTGGAAAGTCTTCCTCGCACCGCTTCAGGTCTCCTTCCAGGAAACCATGACCATCTCGGATGATCATGAGACCCTTGCATTCCAAGACTTGATGGTGGGGGATGTATGGCTGGCCGGCGGTCAGTCCAACATGGAATTCCATATGCGCTATGATGCGGATGTGGAAGACGAAAAGAAAGTCTGCAAGAACCCGTGCATCCGGTTCTTCGACTATCCCGATGTCTCCTTCCCGGGCCAGATCGATATGGCGGATTACGGCAAGAACTATGGATTCTGGCGCAGCTGTGACGCGGAAAATCTGGAACGTTTCTCCGCGGTCGCCTATTACTGCGTGAAAGAATTGCAGAAGAAGTACCAGATCCCTGTGGGGATCCTGGGCATCAACTGGGGCGGAACCTCGGCCATGGCCTGGATTCCGGAAGAAGTGGCGACCGAAAATGGGGACGCGCACCGGATCGAAGCCTATCATGAGGGACTGGGCCAGATGGATCTTGACGCCTATGATCAGCGGTTTATGAATGACCCGATGTCATTCCATACGGATCTTCTGGGAGAGCCTTTCAGTGATCTTATGATGTTTGGCTGCAGCCAGGAAGAATTCCAACAGAAGATCGAAGAGATGATGGCGGCACAGGGGATCGATCCATCGACTATCGATCCGGCCGCGTTCATGCCGCAGATTGGCCCGAAGCACGAGTGGCGTCCGGCCGGTGTCTATGAGTCGATGCTGCTTCCCTGTGTACCCTATGGGGTCAAAGGTGTGCTTTGGTACCAAGGCTGTTCTGATTCCGATACGGAACAGGACGCGAAGGCCTACAAAACAGTCTTTCCGGCTTTGATCCGACACTGGAGAGAACTCTGGAATGACGAACTGCCTTTCCTGTTCGTACAGCTGGCGCCTTTGAATCAATGGATGGGTTCCGTCGGAACGTATTATCCAATCACCCGTCAGGCACAGCAGTGGACGGCGGATCATGTTCCGGGAACGGGCATGGCGGTCATCACGGACGTTGGCATGGAGTGGGATATCCACCCCAAGAAAAAACAGCCTGTGGGATACAGGCTGGCGCTTCTGGCGGAAAACTATGTATATGGGGACAAAGATGTCCTTTGCGAGGCACCGACTTTGATCCGGGCTGAATGGCTTAATGGACAGCTGGTCCTGACTTTTGATCATGTCGGAACGGGCTTATCGCTTGCAGAGACCGTGCCTTACGGGCAGAGGGTCGGAGCCGACCGGCTTGGCGGCCTTCAGGTGTTCACAGAAGAAGGCGAACTGGATCTTTCCCAGGCCAAGGCAGTGGCGCAGAACGACAAGGTCATCCTGTCCGGTCTTCCGGAGGGAGTGAAACCGGTTCGCGTGGCACTGGCCCGAACGGGCTGGTATCTGGTCAATCTGTATAACAGCGCCGGCATCCCGGCCCGCCCGGCTGAAGTGAATATGGAATAAAAAGAAGAACAGCAGGATCTCTCCTGCTGTTCTGTTTTATTGGGAACAGGTACGATGATGTCCTCCATCGAAACATTCAGGATGCAGCTGAGCGCATAGAGGTTATCGACAGAAGGCAAGGTGCGGCCCCATTGCCACTTGTAAATGGCCTGGGGTTCTTCGAAGCCGAAATACTGCTGCAGGTCACGGACGCTTAAGCCGCGTGCCTTACGGATGCGGAGGATGTTCTGCCCGGTAGCGACCGGGTCGATCACAGGAAAACGGTTCATACATACACCTCCTATTTCATTTTTTAGCGGTAAGTGCGAGTATACCGCAACCTTGTTAAAAAAGCAAGACTTAAACCGTAAGTTTAATGAAAGTTTTTTGAAACAGGGATATACTCTTTTCCAGAACAGAAAAGGAAAAGAAAAACGCGCGCCAGAAAGCGCGAAGCCAGTCAAAGGAGGGCTAGAGATGAACTTAAAAGAAGCATTCCGTTTTCAGAATAAACTGAACAGCCTCATGGATGAGGCGCAGATGATCCTGTCACAGGAAGAGAACGTGACCAAGGTCAAAAAGACCTACCTGCGCAAAAAAGTGATGCGCGAGGCGGAGGATGAGACGACAGTCGACGCCCCGTCGACCGAATATGGCGATAAGATCACCGAGATCGCCGGTTTTATCCTGGAGATGCTCCACGAGCGGGAGGTCCTCAGCCAGGCTATTGCCCGGGCTAAACAGAACCTTCCCATCGACATGGACAGCGAGACCGGCCTGAACATCCGCCGGCAGGAGATCGCCCGACTGTTCAAACGGATGGGCGGCTTAAGAAGCTCCGAGATCGTGCGGCAGAACGCGGGCACCGGCTATCGCTTCAACAGCGATGGCAACCAGGTCGCCTACAAGTGTGACGTGAAGGTCGTGACAACGATCAACTTTGATCGCAACAAGATCCAGCGTTACGCCGCGAAGATGAACAGCCGGGCGGACGAGATCTCCGCAGAGATCGACCGCTGCCTCATCAATTCGGAGGTCTTATATGACCGTCCGTTTGATGTGAACGATACCTTCTCGGAGGTATTTGAGGCTTACCTGGAGAAGATCGGCCATTAAGGCCTGATCTTTTCCGGATGCCGGCCGTTTCGGGTACGGTGCGGGCAGGACCGTTTTTTCATCGGTTCAGCTGCAGATGAACTGTGAGGCTGCAGACCGGCCGCAAGGCTACTTTTTATAAGATCGGATGATCGAATGTCAGCATAGAGGACCTTTCGACCAACGCTCTTACCCTGTTTCTTCCACTCGAATTACCGTTATGAGCCATTCTTCGCATTCAAAGGGTCCACGCTTCGCCAGTGAGGACAAGGGCGAAATTAAGAAATTGAATGAAAAATCAGTATCACCTGCTGATCAAAAGGCAGGAGGATACACGGATGAAGGATCGGCCAGGCGTGCTTCGTATCCGAAAGGGCCGGCATCGGCCTAAGAGACCAAAAATTTGGTCTCTTTTTTCTTTGCTTTCTATCAGAACGATGTTATAATAGGAACATCTTAGGATAAGTGGGGGATCATTATGAAAAAGATGATCAAAAAAAGCTTTTATATAGGAATCGCGCTATTGGTCCTGTTGTGTGCCTGCTCTAAAAAAACGGTGCCGGAGAGTTCGCAGGAAAGCAGACCTGCGGAACAGACGGAGAGCGCGGAATCTTCAGAGGCGCCTTCCCATCCATTGGCGCCAGAGGAGTCTTCCGAAACACAAGAAAAGCCTGAACAGGTGACGGAGGAGCCGCTTGTGTATCTGACCTGTCTGGAAGGCCGCAATGTGGTGGAGTTTTGTTATGGGGGAGATGGATCTTTGGTCGCCTACTGCGCCAACTGGTCCGGGGGAGAATATACAGGAGAGTTCAGTGATCAGGAACTGGTGCTCGTGGATCTGAATACCGATTCGGTAATCGCAGCGGCGCCTATGCATTCGGAAGAAGAGACCCTGTTTGGCATGCGTCCGAATGGAGAGGTACTGACGCGAAGCTGGATCACCAATGAGATCCTGGTCTATGACGCGGCGATGCAGTTCGATCATACAGAAAACGCGTTTGAGGGACAGGCTTTTTACGACGCGGGCAGCGACAGCATCGTCTATCAGGAGGGCCTTCAGATCCTGCGCCGGGATCATAACGGGCAGGAAAGTGTTATCCTGGACAATATGCTGCATGTGTCGTTGTATGACCTGGATCCGGACAGCGGCTATCTGGTACTGAGCGCGCCGTCGGAAGAAGACACGATGCGGTCAAAGTATGTGGTCTATGACCCGAAGGCCGGCCGGATCGTGATGGACGACCTGATCCAATACGGTACCTTGACGTTCTGCGAGGATGACATTCTGCTGAACGCGGAAGAATTCGACGAAGAGACGATGGAGTCGACAGCCTCTTTGCGCGTGTATAGTGAAGAGACCGGCGGGGAGACGGAGCGTTTTGCGAGTGAGTGGGATCAGACGATCTATGGGTCCACCGCCTCGCCCTACGCGGTACAGACCACCTATGCTTTTAATGAGCAGAACCAGGCCTCCATGTCCAAGGTAAATGTGATCGATCCAAAGCATGGAACGCGGAGCGCTAAAGATCTTATAGAAGCAGAGGGTCATGTAGCCGGCGCCAGATACGCGGAAGATCTTGGATGCTGGATCCTGATCCTTCAGAATGATGCTGAGGGAGGTGAGACCGGACAGATCATCCTGGCGCGGCCGGAAAAGATGGATCTTTCGGAAGAACTGGTTAAATTGGAGATCCCGGAAGAAAAGCCTGCGGAGGAATACCCGCTGGGAGAGCATCTGCTGGAGGAACGCGCGTACGCGGATCAGCTGGAAGAAACATATGGAGTAGAGATCATCCTGGGCGATGAGTTAAAGAACGTGGAGACCAACTCGGCCTATGAACTGATCTCCTCGGAGGATCCGGATTACAGCCCCGGTCTGGAAGAAGAGACACAGGAGATCCATAATGCGCTGACCGTGCTGGATGAAAGCCTCGCCTTGTATCCGGAAGGCTTCTTCGAAACATTCCAGGGCGGCCTGGAGGAAGGAGGCGTGCGCTTCATTCTGGTCCGGGATCTGATCAACACTGGAGGTTCCTTTATGCCCGGCGGTCTGGCTACCGGAAGCGGGATCTGGTATGACATCATCCTCGATGCCGATGTGCTGATCGATATCACCGTCCATCATGAGATGTGGCATACAGTGGAAGAACGGATCATAGACCAGGGTATAGAAGGTTTGGATGAGGAGACCTGGAAGACCTTTGATCCGGAAGGATTCGAGTATTATTATGATTTTGAAACTTATTCGGAGAATCTGGAGAGTGTATACGACTACACGCTGGTGTCTGAAGTGGATCCATACTTCGTGTCGATCTACAGTATAACCACCCCGCAGGAAGACCGGGCCACCCTGGTGGAGGCCTTGTTTGATGACAGCTTCCAATATTCCAGCGATTGGACAGGAACGGCCAAGGAACGGGTCTATTCCTATCCGCACCTGAAGGCCAAGCTCGATCATATGGGAAGCCTGGTGGAAGAAGTGTTTGGATATGTATATTGGGAGGAAATGAACATATAAGCAGAGGTTCATCATGGCAGACAAAAAAACTATCATTTTGCAGCTCCTGAACATTTTGCAGGAGGAGACGGACCAGGACCACATCATCGACGCGACCGAACTGGGAGAGCGTCTGGAATGCAACCGCAAAACGATCTACGCCAATGTCGAGGCGCTGCGTGACATCGGAGTGCCCATTGAGCAGGTGAAGGGCAGCCGACCCGGCTATTTCATCGAAGAGCGGGATTTTGAGCTGCCTGAGCTTAAGCTTCTGGTGGATGCGGTACAGGCGTCCAAGTTCATCACCAGCAAAAAGTCCGAGCAGCTGATCGCCAAGCTGGAAAAGCTGACGAGCCGCAATTATGCCAAGCAGCTGCACCGCGACCTGTTCCTCTATAATCGCCCGAAAACCCTGAATCAGTCCATCTTCAATAACGTGGATTTCATTCACAATGCCATGACCGGCAATAAGAGGATCGGGTTTCAGTATTGTGAGTGGACGCGCGACAAGCAGCTGGTGCCGCGCCACGGGGGAGAACGGTATGATGTTTCGCCGTGGAGCCTGACCTGGGATGATGAGAATTATTATCTGGTCGGTTTCGATGAAAAGGATCAGAAGATCAAGCATTACCGTGTCGATAAGATGCAGCACATGTCAATAAAAAAGGAGACCCGCAACGGACGGGAATCCTTTGAACATTTCGACCTGGCAGACTATGCCAAGAAGACCTTCGGCATGTATGGAGGAGAGGATGAAAAAGTCACTCTTTCCTGCGAAAACCGTCTGATCGGCGTGATCCTGGACCGCTTTGGCACGGATATCATGATCATACCGGAAGGAGAGGACCGTTTCCGCGCGCATGTGCTGGTCTCCGTCAGCCCCCAGTTTTTTGGCTGGGCTACGGGCATCGGACAAGGGCTTCGCATCGAAGGACCGGAAAAGGTCAGGACCGCGTATCTGGAACATATTCAAAAAGTGCTTGGCACATATGAAGGGGGAAAGGCATGATGGAAACGTACAAGATCTCTCAATATGGGAAACAGCCGGAGTTTGCCAGCTTTCTGCCCGGCATCGCGGGTGAAAAGGGCATTCCGATCTGGTGTTACTATGTGAACCGTGGACAGGGCGTGGTCAGCTTCGGTATCGATAACAAAGATCATGCCATCATGGAATATCTGCCGGCGCATAGAGCCTATACCCGCGTGCGCCAGACCGGTTTCCGCACCTTCCTGCGTAAAAACGGAGCGTTTCGCGAGCTGTTCACGCAGGAGGAAGCGGGCGAGATGGCGATCGGCATGAACACCCTTTCCCTTGCGGAAGAGGTGGATGGACTGAAAGCGGAAGTCACGTATTTCGTTCTGCCGGAGGAGCGGGTAGGCGCCTTGGTGCGCTGTCTTACGCTCACCAACACAGGATCTAAAGACGCCCGGCTGGAAGTTTTGGATGGCATGCCGGAGCTCGTTCCCTATGGCGTCACGGACTGGACACTGAAGAACATGCTGCAGACGGGCAAGGCCTGGATGCAGGCGGAGGACACGGAGCAGAAAGCCCCGTATTTCCGCGTGCGTGCCAGCATGGAAGATACCGCCGGCGTGACCATGATCGAGGGCGGCAACTTTGCCGTGGGTTTCGATGCGGAGGGCAGACGTCTGGATGTGGTCACCGATCCGCAGCGCATCTTTGCCTATGAACTGTCGCTGGAGCGGCCGGTCGTCTTTAATAAAGAGGGCCTGGAAGGCGTATTCGAGCGGACGGAACTGCATTCCAACCTGTTCCCGTGTGCCTTCTTCGCGGCAGAGCCCTTGCTCATGCCGGGAGAAAGCTTTACCCTTTATGAACTCATCGGACAGGTGGAACGGCACAGCCTGCTGGAACAGTTCTTGGAAAAAACACATGATCGGGAGTGGTTTAAGGAAAAGCAGAGCCGGGCGGTGGAACTGACCGAGCGCCTGACAGACTGCATCGACACCCACACCGGGGATCCGATCTTTGATGCCTACAGCCGTTACACCTACATGGACAATGTCCTGCGTGGCGGTACGCCGGTGCAGGTGGCGGATAAGACGCTCTATGTCTATTCGCGCAAGCACGGAGATCTGGAGCGGGATTATAATTACTATTCCATGCTTCCGGAATTCTACTCCCAAGGCAACGGAAACTATCGGGATGTGGCGCAGAACCGCCGCAATGATACCTTCTTCTCGCCCTTTGTGGGAAAGGCCAACATCCGCACTTTCTATGATATGATCCAGATCGATGGCTATAATCCCTTAAGCGTCGAGATGCAGACCTATACATTGAAGGACGCGCCGGAAGGCCTGGCCCAGCCCTTCACCCCGGGCAGACTGTACGCCAGACTCTTGGAACTGGGGCAGGAGAGCCGGTTCGAAGAATATATGGAAAAGGCTGAGGGAGACCTGAATGCCCGCTTCGGCGAGGGGTACTGGTGTGATCACTGGACCTATAATCTGGATCTGGTGGAGGAATATCTGGACCTGTACCCGGATAAGAAACATGAACTTCTGTATACGCCGGAATACACCTGGTTCCTGGCCCAGGCCTCTATTCTGCCCCGCGCGCGCCGTTATGAAAAGACAGCAGGGGGCATCCGTCAGCTGCATTCTCTAGAAGAAGAGCGGGAGACCGAAGACCGGTATCTGAAAGATGCCAAGGGGCAGATCATCCGCAGCACCTTGATGGAAAAACTGATCGTGATGTGTGCCGTTAAATTTGCTGCCTTGGATGCTTATGGACTTGGTATCGAAATGGAAGGCGGAAAGCCGGGCTGGTATGACGCGTTAAACGGCCTTCCGGGTCTGGTCGGCTCTTCCATGGCAGAGACCTATGAACTGGACCGCATGATGCGCTTCGTCCTGGAAGCGCTGGAAGAGGATGATACCTCCATCGACCTGCCGGAAGAAGCCGCCGCGTTCCTGGAAGAACTGGTGCGGATCGATCATGAGTTCAAGCCGGAAGGCGAGGGCGAGCAGATGGACTTCTGGAACCGCATCAATGACGCGAAAGAAGCCTATCGGGCCCGAACCTATGATGGCCTCAGCGGTGAGAGACATCATCTGGAAGCCGGGACCCTTGCCCAGTGGATCGGGGAATTGAAAGCGACCGTGCGACGCGGCATCGAGACCGCGATGGCCATAGGCTGCCAGAACAGCACCTTGCCTCCGACCTATTTCTACTATGATATCACGGAATATACCGAAGATGAGCAGGGCCTGCACCCCGTCCACATGGAACTGCGCAAAATGCCGGCCTTCCTGGAAGGCATCGTCAGGCTGATGAAGCTGGATGACATTGATAAGAAGAAGCTGTATGAGGAGGTCAAGAACAGCGAGTTATATGACGCCAAGCTTGGTATGTACCGTGTCAATGCGCCGCTGGATGAGGCGTCCTATGAGATCGGCCGGTGCCGCGCCTTCACGCCCGGCTGGCTGGAGAATGGTTCCATCTGGCTGCACATGGAATATAAGTATTTCCTGGAACTGATCAAGGCAGATCTGGACTTCTCCTTCGCCAGGGATTTCCTGAAAGCCGCGATCCCCTTCCTGGATCCTGCGGTCTATGGCCGGAGCACGTTGGAGAACTCTTCCTTCCTGGCCAGCAGTCTGAATCCGAACCCGGCGATCCACGGCCGAGGCTTTGTCGCCCGCTTAAGCGGCTCCACCGCTGAATACTTAAGCATCTGGCGACGCATGATGTTCGGCAACAGCCCCTTCTGGCTGGAGGATGGAGAGCTCGTAGCTTATCTGGCGCCGCTTCTGCCCGGAAAGTTCTTCGATGAAAAAGGCACTGTGTCCGCGTGCTTCATGGGACATACCCAGGTGGTCTATCACGGGTTCAGAGACTGCACCCCGCTCACAAGCTGGCCGGAGCTGTACGAGATCGAATATGTGGATGGCACCAAGGAAGAGGTCAAAGAACATAAACTGCGGGGCTCTCGCGCGGAAGCCTTGCGGGATGGCCGGATCCGCCGCCTGGATGTTTATATGAGGGATTAAGCGTCATGGCCAATATATTTGATTATCTGATATGGCGGGCGGATGTGCCTTTTTCCGTGAGCCCTTTTAATCCGGTCGACAACCTGGTGCTGTCGGAGCTTGCGTATGCGGATCTCGACGGCGTCGTCGGAGAGGAAGAGATGACGCTGACCGAGGTCTATGAGCGCTACTTTTCCCTACGGGATCGGAAAGAGGTGGAGGAGCGCACCACCTATACAGGGCATGCGCCTTTGCTTATGGACGAAATGGTCAAAGGAGCCCGGTTCCGGGACATGCGCCTGTCGCGCTATGAAAGCGTGACCGATACCGAGCGGGACTTCCAGTTTGCCGCGATCACCTTCGCTCTCCCGGATGATTCCATCTATGTCGCTTACCGCGGCACGGACGGGACTATCGTTGGCTGGAAAGAGGACTTCAATCTTTGCTACATGAAGGAGACGGAGGGGCAGTCCATGGCGGTCCGCTATCTGGACCGGGTCGATGCGGAGGAGGCAAGCTGCCTGCGCGTGGGCGGCCACTCTAAGGGCGGTAACCTGGCGGCGTTTGCCGCGGCCTTCTGCCAAAAAGAAATACAAGACCGGATCGAGGAGATCTACTCCAATGACGGGCCGGGATTTCTGGACGAGGTCATTCAAAGCGAAGGATACCAGAAGATCCTGCCCCGGATCATCAGCATCGTTCCGGAAACTTCCATCATCGGGGTGCAGTTATCGAGCCCGGCGAAAAAGATCGTCGTGGACAGCTCCGCCCGTGGCATCGCACAGCATGATGGCAACACCTGGCTGGTAGAGCGGGATCATTTTGTGACCGCTCCGCAAAGTGAGACCAGTTTGTACGTGGAGCAGGTGTTTGGCCGCTGGATGGGAAACATGGATGAGCAGGAGCGTATCACCTTCGTGGATACGATCTTTTCCACCCTGGAAGCGACGGGCGTGGAGCGTTTCAGCGATATAGCCGGTCAAAAGCGTAAGAGCATCGAGTCGATCTTCCAGGCGATCAAGGACATGCCGAAGGAACAGCAGCAGGAATTCATGCACATCATGGGAAGTCTTCTGCAGACCGGCGGGCAGACGCTCTGGAACAAAATAAGCGCCATCATATCATAGTAAAAACACTACGACAGAGGCGCTTAACGAATTTTGCTGCGCAAAATTCCGATGGCTTATGATAGACGGATAAGCGCCATCATATCATAGCAGTGAGCCATGACAGAGGCGCTTAAGGATTTTAAGTCAAATCCAGATCAGAAGATATTTCTCCTGGTGAATACCGGGATGCAGTCATAGGGAGCCGGCGCGGTAATCCAGGTGCCGCCTTCCCAGACGGTGCCGTCGTTCAGATTGGTCCAGGTGCCTTCCGGCAGATAGACCTTTCGCTCGCGAACGCCTTCATACAGGACGGGAGCGACCAGAACGTCGGGACCGAACATGTACTCATCATCGATATTCCAGGCTTGTTCATCAGAAGGGAAGTCGTAGAACAGGGGCCTCATCACAGGGGTCCCTTTTTCGTGGGCTTCTTCCATGAGGCGGGTGATGTAAGGACGCATTTTCTCGCGCAGAGTGATGTACTTTTTGCAGATCTCGAAGATCTCTTCGCCATAGCTCCAGATCTCGTTTTCGGCTCCGCTGATCTGGCGGCCGCCGCCGGTGGTGCCGAGGGGTTCCTTGAACGGGGCTCTGAAGCCGTGCAGGCGCATGACCGGGCAAAAGGCGCCAAAGGCAAACCAGCGGACCAGGACTTCTTTAAAGGAGTCGGTGCGGATATCTCCGCCATGGAAGCCGCCGATATCTGTCGTCCACCAGGGGATGCCGGCGATACCCATGTTGAGGCCTGCGCGAAGCTGATTGCGCAAGGCGCGGAAGGAGCTGTCGATATCGCCGGACCAGACCAAGGCGCCGTAGCGCTGGGAGCCGGCCCAGGCGCAGCGAAGGAGGTTTACGATGTTCCGCTGGCCTTCTGACTCCAAGCCTTCATAGGCCATGCGGGCATATTCACGGGGATACATGTTGCCGATCTCGACGTCCGCTCCGGCAAAATAGCGGTAATGCTTATACTCATAGCCGTTGAGTTCGGGCTCGGCTTCATCCAGCCAGAACAGGTGGATGCCTTTTTCATAGTAATTCTTTTTGATGACATCCCAGACGAAATGACGGCTGTCCGGGTTGGTGACGTCTACCACGCAGGCATTGCCCAGCAGATGCGTGTTTTTGCCATATTCCGTGCGGACAAGATAGCCCTTCTCGCGCATTTCTTCATAATTGACGGAATCGGTATCCACGGTGGGCCAGATGGAGACCATGAGGGTGATGCCCATTTCTTTGAGCTCTTCGACCATAGCTTTCGGGTCCGGCCAGTATTCCGGATCAAAGTCCCAGTCGCCCTGGTGCGGCCAGTGGAAAAAGTCGACAACGATGACATCCAGCGGGATGTTTTCTTTTTTATAGCGGCGAGCGACTTCCAGGATCTCATCCTGCGTCTGATAGCGCAGCTTGCACTGCCAGAAGCCCATTCCGTAATCCGGCATCATGGGTACCTTGCCGGTCACATCCGCGTAGGCCTCTTCTATTTCAGCCGGGGTGTCGCCGGCTACGATCCAGTAATCCATCTGCTTGGTGGATTCCGCGACCCACTCGGTCAGGTTGCGACCGAAGGTGACGTGGCCGATGGCGGGGTTGTTCCACAGCATGCCATAACCGCGGCTGGAGAGCATGAAGGGAACGGAGGCCTGGGAGTTGCGATGTGCGAGTTCGATGATGCATCCTTTCAGATCCAGATAAGGCTGCTGGTACTGACCCATACCGAAGATCTTTTCATCATCCTTGGATTCGAAGCGGACCGTCAGCTTGTAGTCATCGGCCGCCGGAAACGGGTCAAAGGTACGGGAAAGGATCTCCAGCGCGCTTTCAAAGTGGTCAGTGCTTTCATACATGTTACGGGTTCGGTTGTATTCCTCCAGAAGGACCTTGCCCCCTGCATCGTAGAATTTCAGCTCGCCGTTATCGAGGACACGGCAGGTGATACTGCCGTGCGTGATATAGGCTTCCCGGCCGCGGATCTCAATCTGGGGATCGGGAGAAGGGACACTCAGCAGGGTGCCGAAATCATCCGGAAGGAAGCCGGAACGTTCCGTAGCGCGGACCCGAAGACCCCGGCCCCAGGGCTCGATCCGGAGGATCTCATTTTCAAAGCGACGTTCCAGGGCATTGGCTTTGATCGTAAACATGAAAAGACTCCTTTCTTTTCTGGAAACAGATACGTAGTGTTTGTACTGATGGTACTCGAAAAGAGGGAAAAGGTCAATGGTGGAAACAAAAGAAAAGTGTCAGTTATAACTGACAGAATTGATAAATTCGAATTGAATGAGTGTTAGCCAGGCCCACTCGTGCATATCGTAAGCTGTGCTTACTCATGCACTCGTGGTGCGGCATTCGCCGCATAAGCAAAATAAAAGGAGAGCCTTCGAAGGTGTGAAAAAAACCTTTGGAATTACTTGATTTTCGCTTCTCCCTTCGTTCCTATACAGTAGTGTTTTGAAAGGCTACTTGATCTT
>ONBQ01000186.1 GCA_900316145.1 uncultured Eubacteriales bacterium | reverse complement strand
CTATGCCGATACTTGTGATTTTCGCGGTGGTAGGCCTGGTGTACTGGCTGCAGAAGAAGGTCTACCAGAAATACTGGAACCGGAATCTGGATGCCGAGGTGCATTTTACCGATCACTATATGTTTGAGCGGGAGGAGACCATCCTGACAGAGACCATCACCAACGCGAAGAAGCTGCCTCTGCCATGGATCCACGTCAAGTTCCAGATCCAGCGAAACGGCAACGTGGAGTTCTACCGCAATGACATGTTCAGTATTCTGTTCTATCAGCAGATCCGCCGCCGCATCCCCTATACATTTAACGAACGGGGCGTGTACACGATCAAGGGTATCGATCTTGTCAGCCATAACCTGTTTATCACGGACAAGCTGGCGGAGACGCGTCATACCGGAGATACCCTCATCGTTTACCCGCGCCGCATCGATACGGAGGAGTTTCGTGTGCCCTATGAGCGGATGAACGGGGAGATCGTTACGAAGCGGGCCATGATGGAGGATCCTTACATGTTCAAGGGTATCCGGGAATACCAGCCCTATGACAGTTTCCGCAAGATCAATTTCAACGCTTCGGCCCGTGCCGGAGAGTGGATGGTCAACACCCAGGATCCTACGGTGTCGCAGACGATCCATATCCTGCTCAACATGGAGAAGGGGACTCAGCATTATGAGGCCTGGCTCTACGAGCAGAGCATTCGTCTGGCGGCGTCTTTGGCCGCGCAATATGAGGAGGACGGGATCCCGGTCAGCCTGTATTGCAACGGTAAGGACCTGATCAGTAAGACCGATATCACCATTCCGGCCGGTTCCAGTTCCGGACATGTGCATGAGATCTTTGGCGCGCTGGCCCGGCTCGATATCACCGCGGAGGTGGATCATCCCATCGCCCGGGATCTGGAGGAGGCTCTGAAAAGCCGGGATCCGGACACGTTGTATATTCTGGTCTCGCCATATTACGGGGAGGATCTGAAAGAGGCGTACAGGGAGCTTCGCTCCTATATCAGTTCTTTGATGTGGATCCTGCCGGTGTCGTATAAAGATGTGCAGGATCCGGAATTTCAAGGGACCAAGGTGCCGCAAGAACTGGAGGATGTGTACTTATGGGAAAACTGAGTTTATCCAAAGAACGGTTCCAGGGCATCGGATTTGAGCTGGCGAAGGTCCTGATGATGTTTTCCCTGGTGTCCGAGGTCTTGTGCTTCCTGCTGGCCGCCTACACCAAGGACACGCGCTTCACGGCGCTGTGCATGTTTCTGCTTCTTATTCCGATGTATTCGGTCCTGATCCGCCGCCTGATCAAGAATTTCTTCCTGTTTTTCCTGGCGCACGCGGCGTTGTACGGGCTGATCTTCCTGTTCCATGATGTCGTTCCCATGGTGGTGATCGGCGCTTATGTAACAGCGGATGTCATCTATATCTATGTGCGCAAGATCTCCGGTGTCAATGATCCAATGTCGGTGGCGCTTTTGTTCCTTTCCTTTGTGGTTGCCCTGGGCACCTATCTGCTCTGCACCAGCATGGAGGTCACCTTCCTTAGACCGATGATCCTGTGTATGTTCCTGCTGCAGATCATGATCTATCTGATCTACTTCCATCAGATGAACATACATGACACGTTAAGCGCGAACACGCAGTCTGCCAGCCAGTCCATCCGGAAGATCAACAGCCTGAACAATAAGGTCATCATCATGTTTATCGGCGTCCTTCTGGTCCTGATCGGAGCCGGCGTTTTGATGCGGCTGGATGTGGCCATCAGCCTGATCGGGCGAGGACTGCTGGCTTTGCTGAAGGTCGTGGTACGGTTCCTGTTCCGCGGAGGAGACAGCGCTCCGGTGGAAGAGACCATCGTCGAGGAAACAGAGGGCGGCGGAGACATGGGCTCCGGCGTGCCGGAAGGCTATGAACCCTGGATGATCTGGATCATTTTGGAGAAGATCATGACGGTCCTGGCTGTTTTGATCATCATCGCCTTGATCGCGTATGTCTTCTACCGGCTGTATCAGAAATTCCGCATGGACCGTGTCGAGGAGGATGTCCTCTCCGATTACGCGGAAACGACCGTTTTCATTGAACGCGCGCGGCCGGAAAAGAAGGAGCGCATGAGCCTGCGTGAGCGGCTCAACCTGCCGAATGACAAGAAGATACGACGCCTGTTCCGCAAGAAGGTCAGAGCCCGGATCAAAGCGGGCGATCCCATTACCGCAGCCCAGACGCCGCAGGAGATCTGCCGTACTGTTAAGGCGGAAGATCTGAGCCGGCTGACCGGCCTGTATGAAAAGGCACGCTATTCGGACATTCCGATCACCAAAGAAGACGTGCAAAGCGTTTCGTAATTGGGTCTGTTGCCAAAATGAGGTTTCTTTGATATAATAGCTCGCATAGCGCATTTGTTCTATAAAAAACTGTACCATAGAAGGAGCATATATGAGTTCAGAGAGAGACCAGCAAGAGCTGATCGCCAAAAAGGAAGCCAGGAAGGAGTATGCGTTGCGACGTAAGCTCGTCGCACAAAGCATGCGCCAGGCGGATGTGTCAGGAAAGGATATCAAGGGTCAGCTGAAGGCCATGGACCGCACCATCAAAGAAGGGGCGGCGGAAGAAAAGAAATATATCGAAGCGATGGACTGCATTCGGGAGACCTATGGTACGCTGGAAACACTTTGCGAAACGGTCGATACCGAAGAACTGCCCGTCATCAAACAGAGGATCGACGTGGTCAAGGCCGATCTGAAGCGGGCCGGCAAGGTCTATTACGCGGATGTGGAAAATGTCTGGTATCAGGCCATGGAGCGCTTTGGTGACGCCAGCGAAGTCTTCCTGCAGCCAGGCCGTATTCGTCCGGCCAAGGACCCGCGGGCAGAGGATCTGCGTCAGGCGGCAACGGGGTTGCTGGAGCGTGTGCGCAGCGTCATTCCGGAAGAAGGTCCGGACTTTTATGAGAAGACGAAGGAAACGCCCGGCCTGCTCAGGAATATCGGCAAGGGCATCGAGGCCAATGACATCGAATACGCGTCCCGCAAGCAGGCGGTCATCCACAAGATCGATCTGCTCAGACCGGGTTTTGAATTCGATATTCTGGATAAGGGTGAGATCATGCGCTCGATCCGGAGTCTGACCGGTTCCTTGAAAGCTTCCATCGACCCCATGGCGGAAGTCGCTGAGACAGAGGCGCTGGACCTGCCCCTCCGCCTTCGTGAGCTGGCGGCGGAGTATTTCCCGAAAGCCAGGCTTAACAAAAAAGAAATGAAGCGTTTTGCGAAGGAAGATAAAAAGCGTCAGAAGCTGGCAGCGAAGGGGAAAGATGTGCCGGAGACCACCCCGGCGCAGCTGGAAGATATCGATTCCATCCGGGATGATATGCTGGCCCGCTTAGACCGCATCAAGGCCCGCTATCAGGAAGAAATCGAAGCGTTGAAAGAGAAGGACTATGCCAAGGCCGCGTTGAATATGCTGGGGTATTTTGAACAGCGTCAGCTTTCCATCGCGTCCAAGGCCAAATAAAAAGGAGTTTCTCATGAATCGGATCCAATTTGATCCATCCAGGACCGTACCGGTCTCTGAGGGCAGGATCGGCCTGTTTTTCGAGGATATCAACTACAATCTGGATGGCGGTCTGTACGCTGAATTGCTGGAGAACCGCAGCTTTGAATCCAGACGCTGCTATGGCATCTGGGATGACTATAAAACAGAGGCGGACCCGCTGTATGCCTGGAAGGCCTTAAGCGACGCCAACCTTTCCATCCGGACCGAGGATCCGGTGGCGGCCGAGAATCCGCATTATCTGCATGTGAGCATTCCTTCCGCCGGAGCGGGCTTTGCCAACCAGGCCTATGACGGTATCTATCTGAAGAAGGATATGTCTTACAAGGTCTCCTTCTATGCCCGTTCCAAGGAGCCTGTCATGGCTCAGGTCGTGATCTTTGACGGCGGCCTTCCGGCTGCCAAGGCAGAGATCCTGATCCATGGAGATCAGTGGAAGCAGTATGTTACCATGCTGGAAGCCCCGCAGAACGTGGTTAAAGGTGTTTTTGCAGTCCGTTTTGAAAGCCCTGCCCAGGTCGACATGGACTGGTTCTCCATGATCCCGGAGGATGCGGTGCTGGGTATTTTCCGCAAAGATCTTTTTGATAAGCTGAAGGCCCTGCAGCCTGGCTTTATGCGCTTCCCGGGCGGCTGCATCATTGAGGGCAACAACCTGGACAACCGTTATCAGTGGAAGCGGACCATCGGTCCGAAGGAGCACCGCGTTTACAACTGGAACCGCTGGGCGGTGCACGGTGTTCCCCACAAGGGTGAGCCCAATTGGGAACAGACTTACGAAAGCCCGTATTCCCATTATGGACAGACCTACGGAGTGGGTTACTATGAATATTTCCTGCTGTGTGAGGCCTTAGGCGCCAAGCCCCTGCCGGTCCTGTCCGTCGGGCTGGCCTGCCAGTATCAAAGCACGGAGCTGGTTCCTATGTCGGATCCGGCTTTCCAGGAATTCATTCAGGACGCGCTGGATCTGATCGAGTTCGCGAATGGCGATGTCACTACGACATGGGGCGCGAAGCGTGCCGCCCTGGGCCATCCGGAACCCTTCGGCATGGACCTGATCGGCATCGGCAACGAGCAGTGGCAAACGGATTTTCAGGATTTCTATGAGCGCTATGAGGCCTTTGAAAAGGCCATTCACGCGGTATATCCAGACATGCGCCTCATCGGTTCGGCCGGACCGGACGTATTGACAGACCGTCATCAGGACGCGTGGAAGTGGATCCGCAGCCGTGCTGAGGGAAATGAGAACTTCGCCTACGCCATCGATGAGCACTACTATGTGAAGCCGGAGTGGCTGTATGACCATGTCAACTTCTATGATGAATACCCGCGCAACGTCAAAGTGTTTGCCGGTGAGTACGCGGCGCATATCCCCGGAAAGGCCGGACGCTTCAATTCCGAAGCGGCCAACAGCTTCGAAGCCGCTCTGGCAGAGGCTGCCTTCCTGACCGGCGTGGAGCGCAACGCGGACGTGGTCGTTATGGCCTCCTATGCTCCGTTGATCTCAAGGATCGGCTGGGCACAGTGGTCCCCGGACCTGATCTGGTTCGATGGATCCGGCTCTTATGGAACGCCCAGCTATTATGTGCAGCAGATGTACAGCCTGTACAGCGGCAGCCGTTCTCTGGCCGTCCAGGTGGAGGGAGAGGACATTTATGCTTCCGCCACGCAGGATGACGAGAAGACCTATGTGAAACTCGTCAACCGGGCAGACGCGACGCAGGAAGTTGCGATCGAAGGCCTGGAACTGGATGGAGAAGTCCGGGTCGTGACACTGGCGGCACCTTTGGAAGCCCGCAATTCGATCCAGGATCCGGAAGCGATCATCCCCAAAGAAAACCGGATGTTCGTCATGAATGGCAAGGTCACGCTGGCTCCGCACAGCTTCATCGTGCTGGTCAAATAAGCCTTGACTTTCCCTGGCAAATGTGATACCTTCATTCTAGCGGAAGATGGATCCGGGAGAGACTCTTTGAATAGGGCGCCGAAGGGGCAACGTACGTCAAACTCTCAGGCAAAAGTACCGGTTCCGGACGCAGTCCTGGAAAGCGTAAGCACACCGACGAAGTAATTCTTTCAGGTAAACAGACAGGAGACGCATGTTCTTTTCATGCGTCTCCTTTTATGTTACAAAAAGCATCGCATCAAAAGGATCAGGAGGGATGATGTTTGGAAGCATTAAAAACACCGTTGTATGATGAGCATGTACGACTGGGCGGCAAGATCGTGGAGTTCGCGGGCTACCTTTTGCCCGTGCAGTATCCGACCGGCGTCATCAAGGAGCACCTGGCGGTCAGAAACGCCTGCGGTCTGTTCGATGTTTCCCACATGGGAGAGATCACGGTCAAGGGTCCGGATTCGGTTCGGTATCTGAATCATCTGCTGACCAATGACTACACGGTCATGGAGGATGGACAAGCCCGGTATTCACCCATGTGCAACGAAGAGGGCGGCGTTGTGGATGACCTGATCGTCTACAAGGTCAAAGAAGATGATTATTTCATCGTGGTGAACGCGGCCAACAAAGACAAAGACTATGCCTGGATGAAAGCCCATGTCATAGGGGATGTTGCGGTCACGGATATCTCGGACACCCTGGCGCAGCTGGCCTTGCAGGGACCTAAAGCTGAAGAGATCCTGCGCAAGCTGACACCGCAAGAGCAGATCCCGGAGGGCTACTACACAGCCAACTTTGAGGGGACCGTATGTGGCAAGAAGGCCATCATTTCCCGTACCGGCTACACCGGCGAGGATGGATTCGAACTGTACGTATCTCCGGCGGACGCGCCTTTCCTGTGGAATGAACTTCTTAAAAACGGGGAGGAAGAGGGCCTGATCCCCTGCGGTCTTGGCGCCCGTGATACCCTGCGTCTGGAAGCGGCTATGCCTCTGTACGGCCATGAAATGAACGATGAGATCTCGCCGCGAACGGCGGGCCTTGGCACCTTCGTTAAGATGAAAAAAGAAGAATTCATCGGCAAAGAGGCGCTGGAGAAGGCTGGAAAGCCGACCAGCCGCCGCATTGGCCTCAAGGTCACCGGCAAGGGCATCGCCCGAGAGCATCAGGATGTCTACGTTGGGAAGGAAAAGGTCGGCGTGACCACATCCGGTACCCACAGCCCATATCTGAAATACCCTATCGCCATGGCCATTCTGAAGAATGAGTACCGTGAGCCCGGCACCAAGGTCGAGGTCGATGTACGCGGCCGCCGGGTCGAAGCAGAAGTTGTTAAATTACCTTTCTATAAAAGATAACAAGGAGGAACGATCATGAATTTCCCGAAAGAACTGAAGTATACCCGCACACACGAATGGATCCGTTTTGATGGTGACAGCGCCTATATCGGCATCACCGACTTTGCCCAGGATCAGCTGGGTGACCTGGTCTTCGTCAACCTGCCGGAAGAGGGCGACGATGTATTGGCTGGCGAGCCCTTCGCGGATGTAGAGTCCGTAAAGGCGGTTTCCGATGTCAACTCTCCGGTCACCGGCGTGGTCGAGGAAGTCAATGAAGACCTGGCCGACGCTCCGGAAAAGATGAATGAGGATCCGTACGAAGCCTGGTTCGTTAAGGTCGGCGAGATCTCTGCCCAGGTAGAACTGCTGGACGCGGAAGAATATGAGGCATTCGCGGAAAGCGAAGCCTGATCGATCAAAGGGGAAACGATATGGCATCCTATGTACCCAATACGCAGGCTGAGCGCGAAGAAATGCTCAAAGCCTGCGGGTTTAACACGATCCGGGACATGTACAAAGATGTTCCGGAGTCGGTCTATCTGAAGGACCTTCTGGACCTGCCGGAGGGCAAGTCGGAGCTGGAAGTGCGACGCGAGCTCGAGGCCATGGCCGCGAAGAACCATGTCTTCGCCCACATTTTCCGCGGAGCCGGTTCCTATCACCATTATATCCCGTCCATCGTACATACGATCACGGACCGGGAAGAGTTCAAGACCGCCTATACGCCCTATCAGGCAGAGATCAGCCAGGGCGTGCTGCAGTCCATCTTTGAATACCAGACCGATATCTGCGAGCTGACCGGCATGCAGGCATCGAATGCCAGCGTCTATGACGGCGCGGTGGCCGCGGCGGAAGCCTGTGAGATGTGCCATGACCGCAAGCGCTCCACGATCCTGGTCTCCGAGACGGTGGATCCGAAGATCCTGTCCGTCGTAAAGACCTACAGCTTTGGCCGTGATGTTTCGGTCGAGATCGTTCCCATGAAGGATGGGGCGACCGATCCCGAAGCGTTGAAAGAGCGTTTGACGAAGGAGACAGCCTGCTTCCTGGTCCAGCAGCCCAACTTCTTCGGCGTGATCGAGGAGATCGAGCCCTTGGAAGCCGCTGTACATGAGGCGGGAGCCAAACTGATCATGAGCGTCAATCCCATCTCCCTGGCAGTGCTTAAGACACCAGGTGAGTATGGCGCGGACATCGCGGTCGGCGAAGGACAGCCTTTAGGACTGCCCATGGGCTTCGGCGGGCCTTATGTTGGTTTCATGGCCTGCACGGAGAAAATGATGCGCAAGCTTCCCGGGCGCATCGTGGGTGAAACAGTGGATAAAGAGGGCCACCGGGCTTACGTGCTGACACTGCAGGCCAGAGAGCAGCATATCCGCCGGGAAAAGGCTTCTTCCAACATCTGTTCCAACGAAGCCCTATGCGCGATGCAGACGGCGGTCTACATGGCGGCGGTGGGACCGGAGGGCTTAAAGAACGTGGCTTGCCAGTGCGCGTCCAAGGCGCATTATCTGGCGCAGCAGCTGGGCCTTCCTTTGACCTATGACAAACCCTTCTTCCATGAATTCGTAACAGAAGTGCCGGATGCGGGCGTACTGCTGAAAGCGCTGGAAGGAAATGATATTCTGGGCGGTCTTCCGCTGGATGCGCATCACATCCTCTGGTGCGCGACCGAAATGAATAGCAAAGAAGAGATCGATACGGTCGTGGCCGTGGTAAAGGAGGTGTGCGGGGCATGAAACTGATCTTTGAGAGAAGCCGTGCCGGCCGGGGGAACACTTATTTCCCGGCGCTGGACGTACCGGCCTGGACCCCGGAGACGCCGGTCCGTGAAGAAGCCCTTCGCCTGCCGGAGGTGCCGGAGACCGAGGTGGACCGTCATTATACGGAGCTGTCCCGTCAGACCTATGGAGTGAACAACGGATTCTATCCGCTGGGCTCCTGTACCATGAAATACAATCCGAAGATCAATGAGGACATGGCCGCGCTTGCAAACTTTGCCGGTCTGCATCCTCTGCAGCCGGAGGAGACGGTGAAAGGGGCCCTTAAGGTCCTGGAAGATACAGAAAAGTATCTTTGCGAGATCACCGGCATGGACGCGATGACCCTGCAGCCGGCCGCCGGTGCGCACGGCGAGTTCACCGGCCTGCTGCTGATCAAGGCATACCACCGCGCAATGGGCCACGAAGGGCGCACGAAGATTCTGGTGCCCGATTCGGCGCACGGAACGAATCCGGCCAGTGCGTCCATGGCAGGTTTTGAGGTCGTCAGTATCGCTTCTGACGCCAACGGATTTGTGGACCTGGAAGCGCTGAAGGCCGCCGTCGGTGAGGATACCGCCGGGCTGATGCTGACCAATCCCAATACGGTGGGCCTGTTTGACCCGCAGATCCTGGAAATCACCCGCATTGTCCATGAGGCGGGCGGCCTGAACTATTACGACGGAGCCAACCTGAACGCCGTTATGGGTATCGCACGCCCCGGGGATATGGGGTTCGACGTGGTGCACATT
>ONBQ01000112.1 GCA_900316145.1 uncultured Eubacteriales bacterium | reverse complement strand
ATCATGATGCCGATCTCCGTATTCGGATCAAACGGGATGCCCTCTTCCTTCAGTTCTTTCATGACCGCCGCGCAGGCACGCTTGCATTCCCGGACCTCCCACACGGAAGTGATCATCGGGAACATGATCGCGACCTTGCCATAAGCGGATGCCCGGTACAGGGCCCGCAGCTGGGTCCGGAAGACTTCCGGACGGTTCAGGCAGATGCGGATCGCGCGAACGCCCAAGGCCGGGTTTTCTTCTTTCTGCAGGTTGAAATACGGAACCTGTTTATCCGCGCCGATATCCAATGTGCGGATGATGACGCGCTTGCCTTCCATGGCGGAAGCAACCGCCTTGTAAGCCTCAAACTGCTCATCCTCGGTTGGATAATCGTCGGACTTCAGATACAGGAATTCAGAACGGAACAGTCCGATGCCCTGACCGTCATTGCTCTTTACGGCAGCGACATCATCCGGAGAACCGATGTTGCAATACAGTTTGATCTTACGGCCATCCAGCGTCACATCTTCCTGTCCGCGCATGGTCTCCATAAGCTTCTTCATTTCCTGCTGCTTCTCAAATTTGTCCTTCAGAGCCTGCAGGGTCAGTTCATCGGGATCCAGGAAGATCTGACCGGTCTCACCGTCCACATAGCACTCGCGGCCCTGATAGGATTCCGAAAGGTCC
This sequence comes from uncultured Eubacteriales bacterium, assembly GCA_900316145.1. Lineage (GTDB taxonomy): Bacteria > Bacillota > Clostridia > Lachnospirales > Bianqueaceae > RUG159. The sequence continues at coordinate 15,096 of ONBQ01000112.1, read as the reverse complement.
GCACCGGCGCCGCAGATCGCGGGAATGCCCATCGTGCGGGCCAGGATCGCGGTATGTCCATTGCTGGATCCTTCTCTGAGAACAAAACCGGAGATCTTGCTCTTATCCAGCTGCAGGGTCTCAGACGGGGCCAGATCATCCGCCGCCAGAATGACCGGCACGTCGGAATCGATCCCTCCATCTACTACGCCCATCAGGTTGTTCAGGATCCTTTGGGATACATCGCGGATATCCGCCGCGCGGGCCTGCATATACGCGTCATCCATAGCGGCAAACATGGCCGCGAATTGTTCTCCTGCCTGCAGCACCGCATATTCGGCATTGCAGTTCTCCTCTTCCAGCACCTCTTCCATGCACTCGACAAAATCATCGTCTTCTACGAACATGGCGTGGGTCTCGAATAAGATCGCGCTTTCATCGCCGGCTTCTTCTCTGGCTTTTTCCGCCAGAGCTTCCAGCTGCTCGATGGATTTGGCCTTCGCTTCTTCCAGACGCGCTTTCTCCGCGTCCAGATCAGAAACTTCCGTCTTTACTACCGTTGTGTCTGCTTTTTTATAAAAGTAGAGCGGTCCTTTGACAACACCACGGGACACGCCTTTACCTTGGATTAAGATCATGTTCGTCTCCTTCACGTTTTGAGAAAAGTCCGGTCCGTTCAAGAACAGACCGGACTTTTGTTACCCGTTTTACAGGTTTTCTTTGAAGAACTGCTCTAAGGCAGCCGCGGCAGCAGCTTCATCTCCGCCTTCGCATCCGATGGTGACTTCATCGCCGGCTTTTACGCCCAGGTTCATCAGTTTCATCAGCTGAGAAGCTTTGACCGTGGTCTCACCCTTGGTCAGGAATACGGTCGTGCCGTCGAAGGACTTCGCCAGTTTCGCCAGAAGGCCGGCGGGACGGGCATGGATACCGATCGGATCCTGAATGAGATACTTGAATTCTGTCATGATGTACAAACTCCTTTCAAAATTGAATTAGATAACAAACCGGAATCAGATCATTCGGTTTTGATCGTTACATCTTCATAATCATCGCTGTTGGTCAGCAGTGTGACAACTACATCCGGATGGCCGGCTGCCTTGATCTTTTCTTTGCTGAACTTCACCAGCGGTTGTCCGGCCATGACCTGATCGCCTTCGGCGACCAGTACTTCAAAACCGTCACCATTCATCGCTACGGTGTCAACACCGATGTGGATCAACAGTTCCATATCCTCAGCACCGGTGATGCCCACCGCATGCTTGGACTCTGCTACAGAAGAGATCTCGCCGTCATACGGTGCTACGACCACTTCTGCATCCGGCCAGATGCCGACGCCTTCACCCAGAACACCCGCCGCGAACGTCGGATCCGGGATCTCGGTATACGGAATGACCTTGCCGGCTACCGGAGCCTTGATCTCACCCGCGGAGCAGGAGATGACTACATTTTCCGGTACTTCGATCGCCGGAGCTTCCATAGCCTCAATAGCTGTCTTCGTGGTTTCATCAGACGCGGTGACCTTCGGCGTCTCTTCTTTCCAGACGATCCAGGTCAGACCGGCCGCGACGCCCGCGGAGATCAGAAGCTCGACCAGATACAACGGAACATTGTTGACAGCCGGGATCGCCGGGATACCGGTAACACCATAGACGGGAGCGCCCAGCTTAAACAGCGCGCCGAACAGAGAACCTACCGCGCCGCCGGCCATACCGCAAAGGAACGGCTTCATGAAGCGGAAGTTGATACCGAAGATAGCCGGCTCCGTGATTCCCAGAGAAGCAGAAAGGGAAGAAGGAAGCGCGACGGACTTGGTCTTCTGGTTGTGGACCTTGAGTGCGACCGCAAGGCAGGCGCCAAACTGAGCAAAGTTGGCTGCAGACGCGATCGGCATCCAGGTATTCAGACCGGTCTGGGCGATCATGCCGGCCTCGATAACATTGTACATATGGTGCAGACCCATGACGACTGTCCACGGATAGATCGCGCCCATGACGACTGCGCCAGGCAGGGACGCCGCCAGCCACTTCGCGCCGGCCAGCACCCAGTTCTCCAGAACGGAGAAGATCGGTCCAATGACGATGAACGTCGCCAAAGAAGTAAGCAAAACAGTAGTCAGCGGAGTGACGAACAGGTCGATCATTTCCGGAACCTTCTTGTGCAGGAAGGCCTCGACCTTGGACATGAACAGTACCGCGAGGATGACCGGGATAACATGACCCTGGTAACCGACCTGGGAGATGCCCAATCCGCCCAAAAGATTCCACTTGCCGATGCCGCCGATATCCGCTACGGATAACGTGGTGTTGATGGAAGACCAGATCGCGCTGGCTGCATCCGACGGCAGAGAATTGATCAGATTCGGACTTACGCCGGCTGAGGTATCAAACAATTGTCCCAGCTGCGTCAGGAAATCCTTGGGTATCAGCGCGGCTTGTTCCGGACTGAGTCCATTGATCGCATTCTGTACGGCATCCAAAGGAATATTTCTGCCAAAGAACTGAGCTACATTCTGAACGTTGCCGGCATTCCAGGCATTGAGCAGCGCCGGGTGGACCATCATCAGACCGATGACGGCTCCAAGGAAGATGTTACCGCCAAATACACGTGCCGCAGAGATCGCGACAAGGACCGGAAGCAGCGCGAACGCGGTATTCGCGACCAGATCCAGGAAGGCAAACCAACCGGTGCTTCCAAAAGCCGGCCAGAACTTCGGGATCGCTTCGACCAGACCCATCATAAGACCGGAAGCTACGATCGCCGGCAAGATAGGAACGAATACATCGCCAGGCACCTTCAGGATCCGTCTCCACAGGGGATCCTTCGCCGCGGCAGCCGCTTTGACATCTGCCTTTGTAGCAGCCGTAAGGCCGGTGACCGCCAGGAACTCATCATATACCTTGTTGACGGTTCCTGTTCCAATGATCAGCTGCAGCTGTCCATTGGACTCAAACATACCCTTGACCCCGTCGATATTTTCCAATACCGATTTGTTGACCTTGCCATTGTCCGCAATGACAAGACGCAGTCGGGTCGCGCAGTGAGCCGCGCTTATGACGTTTTCTTTACCGCCGATATTGCTGACGATCTCTTCCGCGCATTTTCTGTAATCCAGAGCCATTCCATTCCCTCCTCGAGAGTTTTTATCCAAGAACCCGGAATTCAAAGTTCATAGATTTTAAGTTTGTAATCGTTTTCAATCTAACTATATATTGTTCCGCCCTTTTTGTAAATCGTGCATAATCAACAGGTTTTTCTTTAGATATTTATGCATTATTCACAACTTTGGATCCTGTCAAGTAAAAAGGACCCGCTCAGCAGAGGCCAAGCTGCTCGAAGGCTTTTGCCAGGCCTTCTTCTTCCACGGATGGACACACAAGATCACAACGTTCTTTGATCTGCGGCGCTCCGTTCTCCATGCAAACGCTGTATCCAACGGTCTCGATCATTTCCAGATCATTCATGCTGTCTCCGAATCCATAGGTATCCTCTACCGGGACGCCTAAATGCTCGCAGACCTTAAGAATGCCCCGGCCCTTGTCAAAGGCGCGGTTGATCAGCTCGCCGTTCAGGCAGCCATGAGCCGCCACCGTCTGGCAGACAAATGAGAAATCCTTCTCGACCAGTGACCGCGCTTTTTCCAGCTGCCAGTCTTCCAGGCACATGAAGACGATCTTATAGATCGGACAGCCATCATATTCCTGCATGGGGCGGATGTTCAGATCTTCAGCCAAGGCTTTCCGCCAGCGTTCGATCTCGGAGTTGCCCCCCGAGGTCCCTTTCAGGAAATCTCCCAGGTTTTCATCTCCGAAGGTCGCGTCTTTTCCCTCGATCGTGCAGAATACGCCGCTATCATGAAGCGCGTCAAGAGCAGTATGAAACTGCTCTTCTGTCATCGGATGATCATAGATCACCTCGTCTCCTGCCATGACATATCCTCCGGCTGAACCTACCACTCCATCAAAGCCATAAGCAAGGACCGGCGACAGCATAGCCAGGTTGCGTCCCGTGCACAAAAAGACCTTGTGGCCTTTGCTCTGCGCGGCCCGGATCGCTTTCAACGCTGATTCCGGTGGAGTGTTGCTGCCCGCGGGCGTTAACGTTCCGTCAATGTCCAGAAAGATCAATTTCTGTTCTCCCATTATATGGAACCTCTCTCTCTCAAAGTATAGCTCAGCATGGTCTTTCGCGGTAAGATCTGAGCATTTTCTTCTTTCTCGATCCGGTCAAGAAGCATGATTGCTGCCTGCCTGCCGCACTCGAACTGATACAGTTTGATCGTTGTCAGCTTGGGTTCGGAGATCTCATTGGCATCATCATTGCCGATGCCCGCGACACTTATGTCTTGAGGAACACGCAAGCCCGCTTCCTTAGCAGCCTGCAGAGCACCTTGGGCCATGCTGTCTGTCGCGCATAAGACCCCATCCGGCCGCAGACCTTTCGCGAACAGCGCTTTCATCGCTTTATAACCGCCGCTGATCGAAAAATCAGAGAATTCTTCCGGCATACGATCCGCGTCCAATCCCGCGTCCCGCAAAGCCTCCCTTGCGCCTCGGGACCGCTCCTCTCCTACCGCATGGTCGGAATGGTCCACTCCGATATAGGCGATCTGTTTGCGGCCAGCCTTGATCATGATCTCCGCCAGGGCGTACATCGCATGATAATCATCGTGGAATACACAATCCAGCCGCTCGAAGGATTGGCCTGTTACGACGAGGGGCACCCCTGCCTCAAGGTAAAGCTCCTCCCGTACAGGATCCGCGCCGCAGGCCATGATGATGAGTCCCGCCAGCTGAAGCGACCTGAACTGCAGAAGGTACTCCTCTTCTTTTTTCACATCTCCATCCGTGCAGCACAGCAATGTAAGGTATCCATTCTCGGACAGGATACTTTCGATACCAGCCAGCACCTCACTCATGGATGTCGAATGGATCTTGGGGACCAGCACGCCCACCTGTTTCGCCAGACCCTTGCGCAGGCTGCGCGCTAAGGTATTGGGTCTGAATCCGGTCTGTTCGATCACTTCCCGGATCTTTTCACTCTTCTCGCTGCTCAGTGAGCCACCGTTCAAAAACCGACTCACCGCGGCAGGAGAAACACCTGCCATGGCCGCGATTTCTTTTAATGTCATATCTTCAGATCCTCGTAGTCGGTCAGGAGCCAGGCAAATCCATAGCCTTCGAGTTCCACTCCTCGTGCCGCTCTCGGTTCTTTGGTGATCAGATCTGTGTACTGCTCGCTTTCATTGATCCAGGCGATCTGAGGATCCGGTGAGAAATTAAACAGGGCGATCAGCTTCTGACGTTCATAATACCGTCCTATCGCAAGCACATGATCATTGTAAGGCTCCAGGGTCCATACATCCGCGTCGGCATCAAAGACCGGCGTTTCAAACCGGATATGCTCCAGCCTGCGCAAGGCTTCGTATACCTGGCCCTCCGGCGTAGACAGATCATGACGCTTTTCGGCCAGATCCCACGGGAATTGTCCACGGTGCAGATACCGGCTGTCCTCTTTCTTGAGCGGATCCTGATGGTACGTTTTATCGTTGAATTGGGCGATCTCATCACCGGAGTATAAAACCGGGATCCCGCTCTGCGTCAGCAAAAACGCGTGCAGGGTGATATCCAGACGGATCGCTTTTTCCAGAGCCTCTTGATCTCCGCACTCAAGCGCTCCTTCGATCCCGCACAGGGAAGCTGTCGTGCCGCACAGGCGCGCATCGCCCAATGTCGGATCGTCATTATACAATTCGCCCCGGGCCATGCTGCCGGGGAATTTCCCCTGGAAATAGTCATTCAGGAACTTCTTGTGCGCCACTTCCTGCATGCCGAACTGCGCCAGGAACGGATAATCCAGGCCCCATCCGATATCATCATGGCAGCGAAGATAGTTCAGGAACGTATACTGTTTGGGAAGCGCGAAGACCGTATCCATCTGGTGCCGCAGCAATCTGACATCATGGGTCGCCACCGTATGCCAGGTGCTGGCCATCGTAGTGACATTGTAAAGCATATGGCACTCCGGTTTTTCCACCGTACCAAAATAGGGTACGACCTTGGACGGCTCCATGACGACCTCACCCAGAAGCAGCATGCCCGGGCAGACGATCAGTCCGGCCAGGTGCATCATGCGTACAAGCGTATGGACCTGAGGAAGGTTGCGGCAGGAGGTGCCCAGTTCTTTCCAGATATACGGTGTCGCGTCCAGACGAATGATATCCACCCCTTGGTTGCAAAGGTAGAGCATGTTTTCGGTCATGTCATTGAAGACCGTGGGGTTGGCATAATTCAGATCCCACTGATAGGGATAGAAGGTGGTCATGACCACTTTGCCCGCTTCTTCACACCAGGAAAAGTTTCCCGGCGCCGTGGTCGGAAAGACCTGCGGAACAGTACGCTCATAGATATAGGGGATCTCCCAGTCATCATAGAAGAAATAACGGTCCTGGTATTCCTTTTCACCGGCACGCGCGCGTCTGGCCCATTCATGGTCCTCCGATGTATGATTCATAACAAAATCCAGGCATACGGACATACTGCGTTTGTGACAGTCATCCGCCAGGGCCTTCAGATCCTCCATCGTTCCCAGCTCGGGCTGCACTTTGCGGAAATCCGCAACCGCATAGCCTCCGTCGCTCCGGTCTTTCGGGCTTTCCAGAAGAGGCATCAGATGCAGATAATTGATCCCGGATTCTTCCAGATAGTCCAGATGCTTGCGCACGCCCTGCAAGGTACCGCCAAAGCACTGGGTGTACATCAGCATGCCCAGCGTATTCTTATCCTTGTACCAATCAGGGAAGACCTCCCGTCCCGCGTCGATGTCTTTTAATTCCTGGCTGCGTGAGTTATACATCCGCTCCAGCATGCTGATAAAATAATCGTAAGCATGGGCATCGTTGTATAATTCCATGTACAGCCATCTTAGTTCATCCTGACAGGCCGACAAGCGTGCCTGAAAAACCGGATCTCTCATTTCTGACCCTCCTTTTATCGATGGTAACGATTTCATTGATTCATTATAGTCATCTTTCTGAGATTTTGGCAAGGTACATTTGAAAACCCGGTTCACAAAAATGTATCCTTAATTTTGTATATTTTGCACAAAAACAGCAGTGAAAGCCTTCTTTTATGGATGGTTTTCACTGCTGCTTTCTTACAATATTTTCTGTATCCGCGCGGCCAGAAGATCCGCGATCACCTGGTTGCCTTCATCTGACGGGTGCAGCCCGTCATAGGTCAGGCCGCAGGCCTCCTTCGGATAAGGATATTCATCAGCCGGATCAAACGGATAGTCCGCGTAGGCCGGCCAGGGAAGATCCTTATACCCCTCCGGTGTTTTAACATGCTTGAACCGGACCACGTTCTCTACGCTGAATCCGCTCTCCTCATGCAGGTCCACGCACTCTATCCCAAGCGCGTCGCAGGCCCTTCGGATGGCGGAGGCGATCTCTTTCAGATAGACTCCGTTTTCTTCCGGCAGGCTGCTGTTGTGGGCGTTGTTGTTCGCGTCATTGATATAGACGAAGTCTCCCCGCTCTACCGGCGTGCATATGATGACATGGGCTCCTGGATTCTGTTTATAGATCCTTTTCAGAAAGACCCCCAGGTTGCCCAGGATCGTGCCAGGTACCGCCTGCTCCATATCTTCTGTCTGGCCGATCGGGACCAGCTGCCGCCAGTCATTCGTCCCCAGCATGATCGTGTACAGGTCTCCCTTAGGGATGTTGACCGCCAGCCAACTCATGGTCGTGGAGCCATTGATGCCGATATTGATCAGGTCCAGGTCCGGCACCTGCTCCATCACCCGGTCCAGGTAGCCCTTGGTGACGCGCCCTCCGGTCTCATCCGGATGATCATTCAGATAAGTAAAAGAGTCTCCGATTGCGATCCAACGTTTTTTCATAAGACCACGCTTTCCCACGGTCCCAGCGTAAAGTCATACGCCTGACCATTGTAACCTACATGAAAATCATAGGGTTCTTCCGCGATATTGAAGCCTACGATCTTCACTTCTCCATTCCACTCTCTGGCATAGACCAGCTGCTGATTGCGCTCCAGTACGTTTTTATAACCGCCGTATTGCAGCGCTTTGGAGCCGGCCCGAATGGCTGACAGATGCGCGATATGCTCCATCAGCCCCTGATCGCCCGCTTCCATGGCTTCCTTGGTCATGGGCTTACGCAGAGGATAGTCCGCCTCGGCGCCTTGCCCCTTGCGTCCGGTCATGCCCCATTCACTGCCATAGTAAATGGACGGGATGCCGGGCATGGTCAGGAGCATGGTGTAGAGGTTCTTTAACGCCCTCTTGTCATTCACTTGATCCGCGATGCGGGTCTGGTCATGGTTATCCAGGAAATTGTATAGGAATTTGCCCTTATACATGCCCCACTCCGGATTGGTCTGCCGGTTGATCCCGTAGGAGATCTCGAAATAGTTCTTGGTGTTGATGGAGGAATACATGCCCTTCCAGCACTCGTAATTCGTGATGGAATCCAGAAGATCCGGCCCCATCATCTGGCAGTTGGCATTGTTCATGAACTCGCCCATCAGCCAGAAATCTTCTTTCTGAGAGCGGGTGAAGGCTTTCAGTTCCCGGATGAACTCCGGTTCCAGAACGTCTGCGGTATCCAGCCTGAGCCCGTCGATCTCATAATCCCGGATCCAAGAGGCGACCGCCTCCAGCAGGTAGTGGCGGACGTCCGGGTTCTTCAATTCGAGCTTGACCAGGTTCCAGTCTCCTCCCCAGGTATTGTAGGTGCAAGGGTCGCCCAGCGGGTTGCCCCAGCCGAACTGGAGATTGGAGAACCACCAGCGATAAGGTGAAGCATCCCCGTTTTTCACTACGTCCTGGTACAGCGGACAGGCCCTTCCCACATGGTTGAAGACGCCGTCCAGTATGATGCGGATGCCCGCCTCGTGCAACACGCGAAACACCGTCTGAAGATCCTCTTTGGATCCCAGGCGGTGGTCAGGGGTATAATAATCGATCGTATCATATCCATGGCTCATCGATTCGAAGATCGGCCCGATATAGACCGCTCCGATCCCTAAACGCTTTAAATGGGGCAGCCAGTCCAGGAGCTGCATGATCCTGGGACCGGCTGTCTTGTCTCCCTCATTGACGTGAGGGGCATCGAAAGCGCCTAATGGATAGATATGATAAAAAACAACTTCATTGAACCAACTCATGGATCATCCTTCATTTTTCCCGTCACTGTACATGAATCCCGGATCACCGAGATCCAGTTTTTCCGCGGCAAGGATACCGAAGATCGGCTGGAGGTTTTGATTGATCTCCTCAAACAATTCATCGGTAACTTCCGAAGCGATCGGGTCCTCGTCGACTACTTCTCCTGAATCCGCGTTCACAGCGAAAAACGGGTCCTCATCTATCTGTGCTTCCTCAGTCTCTATCTCCTGAAGCGGATGCTGCGGCGCTTTTGTGCATCCCGTAAGCATTACGGCCGCCATCATGATTCCACACAGTATGATTTTGATCTTCATTTCTCAGTTCTCCTTGTTTCTTTCTTTACCCTTAATACTGGCAGGATCTGAGAAAAGTTACACTGTTTAAAAAATTATTTCTCATCCGTACCCGGGATCTGTCCATCTTTCTCATACAGGAAGCGCTCATCCAGAGAAATATGGAAACCTTCCGCCAGGTCACGGAAATTCTGCGGCGTGATGGTCTGGGTCTTATGATGGCCCATGGACATGACTTTGACCAGGATCTCCGCTGCCTTTTCGATGGTATGCATCAGGCCGAAGGTCAGATCAAAAGTCTCACCGGAGCAGAACATGCCATGCATGGCCCAGATGACCGCATTGTATTTTTCCATAAGCTTGCTGGTCTCAACGCCGATGGCCCGGCCGCCGGGGACCATCCAGTCCACGACGCCAACGCCTTCCGGGAAGACGACCGGACACTCGGTTGCCATCTCCCACAGTTCACGGGTGAAGACTTCATCCTTCAGCGGAAGCACGAAGGACAGCGCGATAACATTTGTAGTGTGGGCATGATAGATGATGCGGTGCTTGCCGCCGCTGACACGCTTTTTGACCTCATGGTTCATCAAGTGCGTGGGCAGTTCGGACGTCGGATATCCATTCTCAATGAAGCCCCAGCGGATCTTGTAGTTCTCGCCCTTGTCATCGATCTCGATGATGCCGATCGCGGATTCCGGATCCTTGCGGATGTTGCGGAAATACTGACCGGTTCCCGTTACCAGGAAGTACTCTCCGGCCAGGCCGGGCACGCTGGTCCCGATCGGGTGCCATTCTCCGTAAAAACGGAAACGGCTTTTAACAGCTTCGACCTCATGGTCCTTCATACGATACGAAAGGTTGCCGCCATTGCGCTCATGCCAGCCCATACGATAGCCTTCATCGGCCAGATCAATAAAATCCTGTACAAATTTTGCTTCTACTACTTTCATTTTTATTCTCCTATTCAGTATGCTTCCACGCGGAAGCGTCTTTCTCCCTCTACAAGGGGCACATTCCGGCTCTCGATCCGGTCGATCCGGATGAAATGTCCGTTTTCCAGCGCATGGAGCGCGGAAGAAATATCCACCGGCGTTCCCTGCCATTCCATAGAAACAGAACCGTCATATTCGTTGCGCACCCATCCCGTCAGGCTGAACCGCTCGGCCAGATGCCTGGCCGTATAGCGAAATCCTACTCCCTGCACTTCTCCATAAAACGCGAAGGCTCTTCGGATCTTGGATGCCATGGATCAATCTTTGCTCTTGGCGTTGCCAAGGATCTGCAGGATACGCAGGAACAGGTTGATGAAATCAAGGTACAGCTGGAACGCGCCATAAATGCCGTACTTCTTGGACATTTCCGCGCCTTCGTAATCAGCCGCGTAATAGAAACTCTTGAGGCGCTGCATATCATAGGTGGTATACAGAGCGAAGATGACGATACCGGCATAGCACAGGATCAGGCTGTCACGCAGGGCCGGAATGAAGAAAGCCGCTACGGAAGCGATGACCAGAGCGATCAAAGCGCCAAAGAGGATGCCGCGGAACCGGGACAGGTCGACCTTCAGGACCTTGCCGGCGAAAACGCAGGCGCCGAACATGATGGCGGTATAAACGAAGGCCAGGGAAATGGTACCAATGTCATAGGCCAGGAAAATGACCGAAAAGCTGACGCCGGTCAAAGCCGCGTACCCATAAAACAGCAGGGTGACCGTGGCCAGCTTGAACTTGCGAAGGCCGGCCGTCATGGCGATGGTCAGGATCAGCTGGATGACCAACGGCGCGAAAACAGCCACATTGCCGCCGGAGACCAGCATGTTGTAGAACATGCCGCCGGACATGATGTTGCGGTATACGAACCAGGAGATCAGGGCGGTCAGCAAAAGGCCGGAACCCATAGTGATAAATACGTTCAAAACATAGTGGCTGAAGCTTTCTTTCTGCTCTTCAAGCGTCTGCGGAAATCCATAGTTGTTATAACTGTTGTCCATTTTGTTTTCTCCCTTCTACGACCTGACGCATCGCGTCAAAATCCATTTTATACATCTGCTCCCGTTCCTGGGAATAGCCATAGATGGCATGCGGCGCGTACTGCATCAGATGCTGAACGATCTGATCGCCCTCTTCTTCCTTCTTGACGACCGTTCCCGGTGCGGTTTTATCCTGCTGTGCAAAGATAACAGAGCGAACGACAGTTTTTCCGGCCGGAATGATACCATAGATCTTATGCTGGGTGGTCTCTGTCTTTTTGTAGACCCAGACCAGATCCTGATAGTCGATCAGGACAGGCGTTGCCTGATACAGCAGGGCGTACTTCTGACCGAAGACCGCTTTCCCCATCTTCAGGCCCTGGCTCAGATCCTCTGAAACAAGCTCCGGTACCAGATGATTCCGCTCGATCACGGCATCCACATTCTTGCGATACTTTCCGGTGAACAGGCGGATCAGCAGGATCACCGCGATAGCTGCCGCAGCTGCCGCGAGCAGGAAGAAGATGACTGCCTCGCTCCCGGCGCTCTTTCCTTCTGTCAGATCCAATTTCAGATATAAGACCCGTCCCTCCAGCTCTGCCTCCGAAATACCGGCATCGGTGAACCATTCGATGAAGTACTGCTTTTCCTTATCTGACATGCCATTGAGCGGGCCGCGCCCTTTCAAGGTCTGTGATGAGAGGGAAGAAGATGTTCCATTGATATAGGCCCATGTCTCATCCACGATACGGTCGGCTTCTTCGATCTGGTTTTTCGGAATGTAGACCCCAAGGAAGGTGTTATCTGTTCCGAGCGCGGTGATATAATAATTGCCTTTTTTATCTGTCGCGTAGGTATCGACCAGATAGTTCAGTTCGACCTCATACCAGTCGAACTTTTTAAGTTCTGAACCTGTTTGAGTATTCAGATCCGGCAACGTCTTGTTCTTATTCTCATAGTTTTCCCGACCGGCTCCGGCAAATCCCAAAGCTAAAACGATCAAAAGGATGATCCATACGATCCTGGACTTTATGGCTTTCCCTTTTAAGCTTTTATAAAGGTCCATTTTTACTCCTCCCCATACCGTATTTATCAGCTGCTGTTGAACAGCATTTATTATCATGATTATACTATTATTTCACATTGCTTTCAACCTGCTTTGTGATATAATGAAAAAAAACGATCGGGAGGAGGACTTTTCCATGACTCGTATTTCCGAACTGGCCAAGGAGCATCTGACCCGTCAGATCATTCCTTTCTGGCTGGCTCTGCAAGATAAAACCTATGGCGGTTTCTATGGTTATGTGGGATATGACCTGAAGGTCGATCCGCAATATGAAAAGGGCTGTATCCTGAACAGCCGTATCCTTTGGTTCTTTTCCGAAGCAGCCCGCACTTTGAACGATCCGGCTTGCAAGGAGGCGGCGGATCATGCCTACCGCTTCCTGTCAGAACACTGTGTGGATGAAGAAAACGGCGGCGTTTTCTGGTCGGTCACCTATGACGGCCAGCCGTCCGATACCACAAAGCACACCTATAACCAGGCTTTTGCCCTGTACGCTCTTGGCGCCTATTACCGTCTTACGGGCAATGAGGAAGCCCTGGAGCTGGCCCTCGGCATCTTCCATCTCATCGAAGAGCACTGCACGGATGAGGAAGGATATCTGGAAGCCTTCACCATCGACTGGGGTCCGGAATCGAACGAGAAGCTCTCTGAAAACGGCGTCATGGCCGATAAGACCATGAATACCCTGCTTCACGTTCTGGAAGGCTATGCCGGTCTGTACCAGGCCAGCCATGATCCGGAGGTCGGACAGGCCATGCGCCGGTGCCTCTCCATTTACGCGGATCACATCTACAGTCCGGAGCTGAAACACAACCTCGTCTTCTTCGACGCGCATTATAACTCCATCATCGACCTGTACAGCTACGGACATGATATCGAAAGCAGCTGGCTGGTAGACTGGGCCTGCGATCTGCTGGAAGACAGAGACCTGTCCGAGAAGATCCATGCGATCGATAAGATCCTGGCTGACAGTGTGTATGCTATCGCGTACAAGGACCACTCTCTCGCTAACGAGTGCGACCGTGGCAAGGTCGACGAGAAGCGGGTCTGGTGGGTCCAGGCGGAGGCCGTTCTGGGCTTCGTCAACCGCTGGCTCAAAGCTCCCGAAGATACCGAGTACCGGCAGGCCGCGGCAGATACGTTCTGCTTCATCATGAACAAGCTGGTCGATCCGCGCTCCGGCGAGTGGTATCATGACCTGTATCCGGACGGCACCCCGTATGAACTGCCGATCGTAGAGCCTTGGAAATGCCCGTATCACAACGGACGTATGTGCATGGAACTGATCAGGAGGGACCCCGATGTCGAAATCTAAAGTGCATCCGAACTATTATCGTGAACTGACGAAGCAGGAGGCCCTGCTCTCCTTAAAAAACGAAAAGACCGATTTTTACAATGGTATTTACGACCGGTACAAGAATCCGGTCCTGACCCGGGATCACATCCCGCTGACCTGGCGGTATGACCTGTCCTTAGAGGACAATCCGTATTTCATGGAGCGTCTGGGTGTCAACGCCGTGTTTAATTCCGGCGCCATCGAACTGAATGGCAAGTATTATCTGGTCGCCCGCATCGAGGGCAACGACCGCAAGAGCTTCTTTGGCGTGGCCGAGAGTGATTCTCCCGTGGACGGGTTCCGCTTCTGGGATAGACCCATCCTTCTGCCGGATACCTGCCCGGAAGAGACCAACGTTTATGACATGCGCCTGACCAGGCATGAAGATGGCTGGATCTACGGTGTCTTCTGTTCGGAAAGCAAGGATACGTCCAACCCGGATCTGTCCGCCGCGGTCGCGGCTGCCGGCATCGTCCGCACCAAGGATCTTGTCACCTGGGAGCGGCTGCCGAACCTGGTCACTTTGCAAAGCCCACAGCAGCGCAATGTGGACCTGCTTCCGGAATTTGTGAACGGCAAGTATGCCTTCTACACCCGCCCCATGGATGACTTCATCGACACCGGTTCGGGCGGCGGCATCGGCTTCGGCCTGTGTGATGACATTACTCATGCGGTCATCGATGAAGAGATCATCACCTCCCCGCGCCGCTACCACACCATCACCGAGGCTAAGAATGGAGAAGGCGCCACGCCCATCAAGACCGAAAAAGGCTGGCTGCATATCGCCCATGGCGTGCGCAACACGGCCGCCGGTCTGCGCTATGTCGTCTACCTGTTCGTGACAGATCTGAATGAGCCGTGGAAGGTCATCGCCGAACCCTCTGGCTTCCTGATCGCGCCTCGTGACTGGGAGCGCGTTGGTGATGTATCGAACGTCGTCTTCACCAACGGCGCCATCGCCACGGAGGATGGCAGCGTCTATATCTACTACGCCTCCAGCGATACCCGCCTGCACGTAGCCTCCACCACCATCGACCAGCTGCTGGACTTTGCGTTCAACAATCCTGCAGACCCATACCGCAGCGTGGACTGTGTCAAGCAGCGCATCGAACTGATCGACAAAAACCTTCAGCTGTTGAAAGACGAGCTGTAAACAACAATAGGGGCTGTGAAAAACCCTTCAAAGACCCAAAAAGCGAGGAGTTGGGTCTTTGAGGACGAAAACGCTTCTCAAGACCCAATGTTTTGCGAATAGTTT
>ONBQ01000144.1 GCA_900316145.1 uncultured Eubacteriales bacterium | reverse complement strand
GCCATGCAAATATGTCATCCATACGGTGGGGCCGGTCTGGAAGGACGGCAGACAGGGGGAAGAGCAGCTGCTTCGCTCGTGTTATCGGCATTCACTGGCCCTGGCGGAAGAGTATGAGTGTGAGTCGATTGCGTTTCCGCTGATCTCGAGCGGTGTCTATGGATACCCGAAGGAGCAGGCGCTGGGCATTGCTTTGGATGAAAGCCGCCGGTTCCTCATGGATCATGATATGCAGATCTTCATCATCGTTTTTGACAAGAAGGCATTCATGATCGGCAACAAACTGTTTTCGGATGTCAAGGCGTACATCGATGATGTCTACGCCAGGGAACAGTATGAAGAAAACAGACGCAGACCGTATCAGTTTGGGTATCCGGAGCCTGAGGACAGCGCGCCTTATGCGGATATGCCTCAGTACAATGCCCAGCCATACGCCGCGCCGCCATTCCCTGCTCAAGCGCCTAAGAAAGAAGAAAAGACTGGCTTCTTCAAACGCAGAAAGAAGAAGGTGGAGGAGGCCGCGCCGGCGGCCAGCATCAGCCTTGATGAAATGCTGAAACAGCGCGATGAAGGGTTCAGTCAGATGCTGCTGAGGCTGATCGATGAGCGGGAGATGAAGGATTCAGAGTGTTATAAGAAGGCCAATATCGACCGGAAGCTGTTCTCTAAGATCAAGAGCAATCCGCTGTACAAGCCATCCAAGCAGACGGCGGTCGCGTTTGCGCTGGCATTGGAACTGGACGAGGAACAGACGTCGGACCTGTTGATGACGGCCGGTTATGCGCTGTCTCACAGTTATACGTTTGATATCATCATTGAGTACTTTATCAAGAAAAAAGAATATGATGTGCTGAAGATCAATGAGGTCTTGTTTGCCTTTGATCAAAGCCTCTTGGGGAGTTAAGGTACTGTACAGTAACTGAGCAAAAAAATGTCGCCTTTCGGGCGACCTTTTTTATTTGGATAGTGGATATAATAGAGCCATCAAACGAACACAGGAGGACAAAAACATGAAAAAAGATTTAACCGAATTCGTATTTATCCTGGACCGGAGCGGCTCTATGAGCGGGTTGGAAAGTGACACGATCGGCGGGTTCAACTCCCTGATCGAGAATCAGAAGCAGATGGGCGGCCAGGTCTATGTCAGCACCGTGCTGTTCAATCACGAAAGCCGTGTCGTGCATGACCGGGTAGCCCTCGAAAAGATCGAGCCGATGACTCGGCAGGACTTCATCGTCGGCGGATCGACCGCCCTGATCGACGCGATCGGCGACGCGATCCATCACATCGGAAACATCCATAAGTACGCGCGCTGGGAGGATGTGCCGGAGCATACGGTCTTCGTCATCATGACAGATGGTTATGAGAATGCCAGCCATCGCTATTCCAGCGATGAGGTCAAGCGTATGATCGAGCGGCAGAAGGAGAAATACGGTTGGGAGTTCCTCTTCATCGGCGCCAATATCGACGCGGTGCAGACGGCCAAACACTTCGGGATCAATGAGGATCGTTCCGTCAATTATAATGCGGACAGCATGGGCACACATGTCGCTTACCAGGCGGTAGATCAGGCCATGGGCCAGGTGCGGGCGAACGCGCCGCTTCGGGCGGATTGGAAAAAGGATATCGATCAGGATTATCAGAAGCGGGGCAAAAAGCACAGAAGACTGTGGTAAGCCTTTCTGAACGAAAAAAGGAGTTGTGACAACTCCTTTTTTTGATATTACAGTTCGTTGTTCTCGATCACATGCTTCTTTAACGCGGCGAAGCTTTCATCGCTGATGACATGCTCGATACGGCAGGCATCCTCGGCGGCGATCTTGGAATCGACACCCAGATTGGTCAGCCAGTTGGAGAAAAGCGTGTGCCGCTCATAGATCTTTTCGGCAATAGCCCGGCCAGAAGGCTCCAATGTGATGTAACCACCGGCGTCCATTTTGATATAACCATTCTCGCGAAGATTCTTCATGGCGATGCTGACGCTGGGCTTTGAATAAGAAAGCTCATTAACGATATCGATGGAGCGGACCGCGCCAATGCGGTTGGAAAGGATCAGGATCGTCTCCAGATAGTCTTCGGCTGATGCATGAATAGTCATAATTTCGCTCCCTTCTATAATAATCCTTTTCAATTATATCATAGTTGACGGGATTTGCAAGGAGAGTTTTGGAAGGATGTGACTATGAAGAAGCTGAGAATGATCATAAAAAAGAATGACAGCAGTTTGCAGAAAGCATGCTGAAAGGGGCTAATACTTGACAAAGCCATCGAATTATGTTAATATTATATAAGTTAGAACTAACTAACTCAAACATATAACTTTTTCATATATAAGGAGGCATCGTTATGGGAGCATTCCTGGCTGCGAATGGGGGCACGATCCTGGTCGTGCTGATCCTGGCCGTTATCGTGTTTTTCATTATCCGGTCTATGCGGAAGAATAAGAAGATGGGCAAGTCGTCTTGTGGATGCAATTGCGCGCATTGCGCGGCGGCCGGAACGTGTCACAGTGTGGCAAAGCCGAAAAAGGCAGCTTAACGGTAAGAACCGTGGGAATAAGAAAAGTTCCTGCGGTTTTTTTGTGTTCGTTGGTTCACAGAAGACGGCTTTTATGATAAAATAAAGAAAACTGTGCGTTTATAGAATTGAATCCCGGAAAGGAGATATTATTATGGCTATGGCTACGTCAATCACAGGTCTGTTATTGTTGCTGCTATTGACTCAGGGCGGAAAGCTGGGCAAGCTTTTGCTCCCGATCGCGGTGCTGATCCTGGCCGGAGGCTCGGTCTTTGGCGGGAGCAGCAGTTCTTCTGTTGCGGAGGCAGCTCCGTATGAGAGTGAGGATGAGTACATTTCGCCATATGATATGATTGACGTGATGCCGACAACGTTTTCGTTTTCCAGCGGCGCGGGTGGCTGGAGCACACAGTTAGAGGTCACAGAATTTAGCCGCGAGCAGATCCGTTTTGAAGGCCATTATTCGGATTCGGATATGGGTTCCGGAGGCGATGGCTATAGCGGAACCATCTATTTCTGTGATTTTGACGGCGCGTTTGGCGAAATTGAGAAGGTCGATGATTATACCTATAGGCTGGTCTTGCAGGAGATCGGATGGGAGTACGCGGAAGGCGACAGCTGGGTCGAAGATGAGATCCTTCACTATCCCACGACACCGTACGGTCTGGCGGATGCCTATGAAGTTATGCTGTATCTGCCGGGTCATCCTACGGCGGATCTGACCGAGGACTGCCTGTCCTGGATCTGCATGCCGCAGGGCTGGAGCATGGATAATATACCGGATCAGCTGGAGTGTTATGTCCTGTATAATGTGAATGAAGGCCTGGCTTTTACCGCATTTGATTAAGAGGTTCATTGACTTTTCCCGCAGGCAATGGTAAAGTATTGAGCATGGCACAAAACATTAAAAAATATCAGAAAAAGGCGGAGTACTCTTATACGCTGGGGGCCTTCCCTACGATGGAACTGCTCCAGAACCGGCCGGAGCTCGTGCGCATGGTCTACCTGCATTCGCAGATGGACTCGCCGGAGCTGAAAGAGAAGCTGGAGGAGCTTTGCAAGGCAAAGCGCATCCGTCTCACGGTCAGCGATAAAACAGTGGAAAAACTCCGGGACAAGGAGAATTGCTTCTGCATCGGACTGTTTGACAAGCAGGAAGGTGTATTGGCTAGGGATCAGGACCATATCGTTCTGGTCAACCCGTCGGATATGGGCAATGTGGGCACGATCCTGCGCACGGCGCTGGGTTTCGGGCTGCATGATATCGCCATCATAGAACCGGCGGCGGATGTGTTCAACCCTAAGGTGATACGGTCCTCCATGGGCGCGTTGTTTCACCAGAGGGTGCAGTCATTTGAAAGCTTCGCGGAATATGAAAAAGCATATGGAAAAGGGCGTTTGCTGTATCCCTTCGTGTTGCACGGGCATCATGTGTTGCAGGAGCTTTCGGTTCCGAGAGGAGAACGGTTCGCGCTGATCTTTGGCAATGAGGCCACCGGCCTTCCCAAAGAGTTTGAAGCGTTCGAGCACAGCGTCACCATCCGCCAAAGTGATGAGGTGGACAGCTTCAACCTGTCCATGGCGGCCGGAATGGCCATTTATGAGTTTACCAGGTTTCAATCATAATAAAAAAGGAGATCGATCACCATGAACAGTATCGACAATAAGACCATCAGCGCGATCCGCGTCCTTTCCGCGGAAAGCGTACAGAAAGCAAACAGCGGTCATCCGGGTCTGCCTTTAGGCGCGGCGCCGGCGGCGTACACCCTGTGGCAGTATCAGTTGAAGTATAATCCGAAGGACCCGAAGTGGGATAACAGAGACCGCTTCGTCCTTTCCGCCGGTCATGGTTCGGCACTTATCTATTCCCTGCTGCACCTGTATGGAGTAGGCGGGGAGGAAGCCCTTACCATCGAGGATCTTAAGCAGTTCCGTCAGTGGGGCTCTAAGACGCCCGGACATCCGGAATATGGCCACACCATCGGCGTAGAGACGACCACCGGTCCGCTGGGACAGGGTATCGCCAATGCGGTCGGCATGGCTATGGCGGAGGCGCATCTTGCGGCTCTGTTCAACAAGGAAGGCTTCCCGATCGTCGATCATCGTACGTACACCATCGTGGGTGACGGCTGCTTAATGGAAGGCATCAGCTATGAGGCCGCGGCCCTGGCCGGCACCCTGAAGCTGGGCAAGCTCACGGTCCTGTATGATTCCAATGGCATCAGCATCGAAGGTAGCACCGATATCGCTTTCCGTGAAGATGTTCCGGCCCGCTTTGCGGCGCAAGGCTGGCACACCCAGGTCGTGGAAGATGGCAATGATGTCGAAGCCATCTGCCAGGCCATCGAAGAGGCCAAGAAAGATGAGCGTCCGTCTCTGATCCAGATCAAGACCCAGATCGGTTATGGCTGCCCGGCCAAGCAGGGCAAGGCTTCCGCGCATGGCGAGCCTCTGGGCGTAGAGAACCTGGCCGCTTTGAAGGAGAACCTGGGCTGGCCGCAGGAACCGGCTTTCTTCGTGCCGGATGAGGTCTATGCCAAGACAGCGGAATTCGCGGAAAAAGGCGCGAAGGCCGAGCAGGAGTGGAACGATCTGTTTGCCCGCTATGAAGAAGCCTATCCCGAACTGGCCGCGCAGTATAAAGAATTCTATGAAGGCAATGGATATAATCCCTGGGAGGATGCGGAACTGTTCGCGAAACCGGACAAGCCGAACGCGACCCGCAATCTGTCCGGTAATTGCCTGAACTATCTGGCCAAGAAGATCCCGAACTTCTTCGGAGGTTCCGCAGATCTGTCTCCGTCCAACAAGTCCACTATCTCTGGCAGTGGCGATTTCTCCGCGGAGAACTATGCCGGCCAGACGCTGCATTTCGGCGTGCGTGAGCATGCCATGGCGGCTATCGCTAACGGTATCAGTCTGCATGGCGGCCTGAAGCCCTATGTTGCGACCTTCTTCGTATTCTCCGATTATATGAAGCACAGCATGCGCCTGTCCGCGCTCATGAAGCAGCGCGTCATCTATATTTTGACCCATGACTCCATCGGCGTCGGTGAAGATGGCCCGACCCATGAGCCGATCGAGCATCTGGCAGCGCTGCGCTCCATTCCGGGCATGACGGTCATTCGTCCGGCGGATGGCTGCGAGACGGCTTGCGCCTGGGCTACCGCCGTGACCAACGATGGTCCGACCGCTCTGGTCTTGACCCGTCAGAATCTGCCGCAGTATCCGGAGTCCTGTCTGGACGCGGCCAAAGGCGCTTACATCCTGAGAGATTCCGAGAAGGAAGTTCCCGATGTGCTGCTCATGGCCAGCGGTTCCGAGGTCGAGCTGATCTACAAGGCCGCAGATGAGCTTGCCAAGGAAGGCATCGACGCGCGCGTCATCAGCATGCCGTCCTTCGAACTGTTCGACAAGCAGCCGGAAGAGTACAAAGAGCAGATCATGCCGAAGGCCGTTCGCCGCAGAGTGGCGGTCGAGGCGCTGACCTCCTTCGGATGGCACAAGTATGTAGGCCTGGATGGCGCGCTGGTCACGCTGGATCACTTCGGCGCGTCCGCTCCGGCAGCCAAGATCTTCGAAGAATTCGGCTTCACGGTCGAAAATGTCGTTGAGACCGTAAAAGGACTTTTCTAATATGCTCGATATTTGTTTATTAGGCACAGGCGGGATGATGCCACTTCCAAACAGGTGGCTCACCGCCTGCCTTGTGCGTTATGAGGGTCATACCTTGCTGATCGATTGCGGGGAAGGGACCCAGATCACCATGCGGCGCACCGGATGGAGTTTTAAATCCATCGACTGCATCTGCTTTACGCACTTCCATGGAGACCACATCGGCGGGCTGCCGGGAATGCTGCTGACCATCGGCAACAGCGGCCGCACGGAGCCACTGCTTCTGGTCGGTCCGAAGGGCTTGAGGCGGATCGCGGAAGGTTTGCTTATGATCGCGCCGGATCTGCCGTTTCCCATCGAATACCATGAGATCGAAAGCCCGGATGAAGTGCTTTCCATCTGCGGGGTGAGGGTCCTGCCGTTCCGGGCGGATCACCGCGTCACGTGTTACGGCTATCGCGTTGAGTTGGACCGTCTGCCAAAGTTCGACCCTGAGCGGGCCAAAGAGCAGAACATTCCGCTGCCCTATTGGAAGCACCTGCAGCAGGGCGAGACCATCACCGATGGCGACAGGACCTATACGCCGGATATGGTCCTGGGCAGCCCCAGAAAGGGCCTGATCTTCTGCTACTGTACGGATTCCCGTCCGAAAAATACCATCATAGAAGGCGCCAGAGACGCTGACCTGTTCATCTGTGAAGGCATGTATGGTGATCCGGAAAAGCAGAAAAGCGCGAAAGAGAAAAAGCATATGACGTATGTGGAAGCGGCGCGCATTGCGAAGGAAGCGGAAGTAAAAGAACTTTGGCTGACACACTACAGTCCTTCTGTCGTGAACCCTTCCGAACATCTGGAACTGGCCCAGCAGATCTTCCCCAATACACAGGTCTGCCGGGACCGAAGAGAAACAACGCTGAGGTTTTTGGATGAGTAAGATATTAGCAATTGAATCTTCCTGCGATGAAACGGCCGCGTCGGTCGTAGAGGACGGACGAAAGGTCCTCTCCAACATCATCGCCTCACAGATCAAAACACATGAATTGTACGGAGGCGTGGTGCCGGAGATCGCGTCACGCAAGCACCTGGAAGCGATCGACCTGTGCATCAGTCAGGCTTTATTGGAAGCAGGGACTGACCTGAAAGAGGTCGACGCCGTTGCCGTGACCTATGGACCGGGTCTGGTCGGTGCCTTGCTGGTAGGCGTGGCCGAGGCGAAGGCGTTGGCTTATGCGGCCGGCAAGCCCTTGATCGGCGTGAACCATATCCGCGGCCATATCGCGGCTAACTATATCACCAATCCGGATTGGGAACCGCCGTATCTCTGCCTGATCGTATCCGGCGGACACACGCACCTGGTCCTTGTCAAGGACTATACGGAATTCGAGATCCTGGGAAAAACAAGGGATGACGCAGCCGGGGAGGCTTTTGATAAAGTAGCCCGCGCCATCGGTTTGGGATATCCCGGAGGTCCGAAGATCGACCGGGTAGCGAAAGAGGGCAATCCGGAAGCCATCCATTTTCCACGTCCCTGCCTGGATGAAGAGGGCTATTCCTTCTCCTTCAGCGGTCTGAAGTCCGCGGTCCTGAACTACCTGAACCAGCTGGACATGAAGGGTGAGACCTATGTGCAGGCGGATGTGGCAGCCAGCTTCCAACAGTCTATCGTAGATGTGCTGGTGACCAAGACCATGCAGGCGGCCAAGGAATTCGGCATGAAGAAGATCGCCCTGGCCGGCGGCGTATCCGCCAATTCCGCCATCCGCGCGGGGTTTGAAAAGGCCTGCAAGAAGCATGGTTATGAACTTAACATTCCGGAGCTTGTTTACTGCACAGACAACGCTGCTATGATCGGCTGCGCGGGGTATTATCAGTATCTGCAGAAGGATTTTGCGGATCTTTCACTGAACGCCGTGCCGAATGACGGATTGAAATAAGGATAATACGATGAAGAAAAGCTTTCTTTTTGTTCTGATGATGAGTCTGATCCTCGTCCTTTGCAGCTGCAAAAAGAGCGGCAACCTTTTTGGGGAGAAGGTTCTGGTGATCACGTCGACCGATTTTAGGCTTGAAGGCGTTATCCATGTCCATGAGACCTACGAGTATGCGAAAAGCGGAATGCCGGAGCGACAAACCGTCTCCCAGGAATTGTTTTATGACGATATAACGGTGCCGGATAAGACAGCGACTTTTTCCTATAACAAAGAAAAAGGCGAGATCGTGACCGATGGTCTGTACGCCGTGCAGAGGGACGATGAAACGGAGTATGTCCAACAGACGCTGACCTATGATCCAAAGGGGCGCCTGCTTTCGTGGCAGACTTCGGAGATGACATCCCCTGTGCAGTATACGTATGACGCGGAAGGACATCTGACACAGATCCAGGATGGCGTAAGCACCACGACCATGACTGTAGATAGGTCAACAGGGGATTATACCGAGAAATGGGAGCTTATGATCCCGGGGCTCTTGAAGAGGCTGACGACTGTTCGGTATGATATGGACGGCAACATCGAAAGATGGCAGCAGCTGACCGAGCCGCTGAACGAGGACTTAATGGCGAGCGACGTGTCAGGCCAATGTACGTACTACGAGGAAGATGGAAGAAGAGGTGCTGCCTTCCAGATCAGGACCGAGACCGAAGGGGAGGAAGAAAGCATCCGAGGATACGGCTATGTCTACGGGACAGATGGCCCGGATCCGAAGGCAGCAGGCATAGGAGACGATGCAGAGGAGACGGGAACATGGTCCTTTTCCTATACCTACGATGGGGACCGCCTGCTCTGGGAGGAAAGGTATCTGGTCTCCGAAGAGATGGATCCCCAGACCGTGACCACGACGTATACGTATGATGAGAACGGTGATCTGAGCGTACTGACTCAACAGTCCGAGGGTGCTTCCCTGACCTATACCTTTGCGGAAGTGACCGTCATCGATCCGGTGATCCGTTCGTTCCTGCTTACGAAACCGTCGATCCTGAACGGAACCTATCTGACCGAGGTTTCCGACACATCTTTGTTCGAGCTTACCGATGATAATCAGGTATTTTTCGGACTGGAGGAGCATTATTGCTATCACTGTGCGCGCTTGATGCCGGCTCCGATCACGACGTGTCCTTACTGCGGGACGGAAGTAAATTCTGTACATTATGTAACGCCGGACATCTGGACGCTGGACGGCTCGCTGCTGAAGTAGGAGAAATATGACGATACAAACCATGACAAAGCAAGGGTCGATTCGCCTGATTCTGGACGAGTCGACCCTGCAGTATACCATAGAAACAGCGGAAGCGGTCTGGAAGGGCGATATGGCTTGTCCGGCGGTCATGTATACCGGTGCGGAGAAGAAAGCCTTCACGAGCCTTTCCGCGTGTCACAGGGAGGTGCACAACGGAGTCGGTGACGGCATTCGTTCGGACTTCGGTGTTTTCGAAACATATGTCTGGGTCGAACGCGTGACCGGCGATGTCCGTTTCGAATGGATCCCTCTCCCGGGTTCGGAGAATATTACGCGTGTGGAGTGGCCGGGAGCTTTCGAGTTTGAAAGCGATCGTCCGGACTGGGTCACGCTTTTAAATCAGCAGCAGGGGCTTTTGATCCCCAATGACTGGCCGGTACCATTTAAAGGACTGCCCTTCGAGGGACGCTATCAGACCGCGGGCTGTTATATGCCCTGGTTTGGCCAGGTCAAAGAAGGAAATGGATATATCGCCATCGCCGAAACACCGTGGAACGGCGGGATCCGGGCCGTCCATGAGGGACCGGGCATGACGATGGTCGCGCCGTGGTGGGAGGCCAGCCTGGGACAGATGGATTATAAAAGAGTCCTCCGGTATTCCTTCCGTACAGCCTGTGATTACAACGATCTGGCAAAGATCTACCGCAATTATGTCTTTGAGAATGGTCTGGCCGCGACATTGAAAGAGAAGGCGGCCAGAGTACCATCCGTAGAGAAGCTGATCGGCTGCGGGTTCGTGCATCTGGGGATCAAGACCCATGTGAATCCGAAGTCCTCGTTCTTCGACCCGGAGGATCCGGAGAAAAACAACCGTCTTACCACGTTTGAGCAGCGCAAAAAGGAGCTTGAGGCCTACCATGAAGCCGGAGTAAAGAAGCTCTATCTGCATCTGGATGGCTGGGCCCAGCCGGGCTATGACAATGAACATCCGGACTATATGCCGGCCTGCAAGGAAGCGGGCGGCTGGGAAGGCATGCAGGATCTTGAAAAAGCCTTGCATGAGTGGGGCTATCTGTTCGGCATCCATGATCAATACCGGGATTATTACCGGGAAGCCGCGTCTTTCGATGAAGACTACGCGGTGAAGAACGTGGATGGTTCCATCCCGGAGCATGCGCGCTGGGCGGGCGGCCCGCAAAGCTATCTGTGCGCGTCCCAGGCACCTTATTACGTGCGCCGTAACTTTACGGAACTCCTGCAGCATGTGAAGCTGGACGGCGCGTATCTGGATGTGTTTACCTGCAATGAGGCAGATGAATGCGCTAACCCGCGCCACCGCATGAGCCGTCGGGAGTGCTATGACAACCGCGGCCGGTGTTTTGACTTTCTTTTAAGCCGCGGTATCCTGCCAAGCTCGGAAGAGGTTTCAGACTGGAGCATGCGCAGCTTATGTTTCTGCCATTACGCGCCTTACGCATTCCAGATGGAAGAGCCTGACGCGCCTAGACAAGGCGTCCCGGTTCCGCTGTTCGACCTGGTCTATCATGACTGCGTCATCATCCCCTGGATGATGGAGAAGCATGAGAACGAGGATTATATGCTTTACGCGCTGCTTAATGGCGGCGCGCCGTATCTGAGAAGAGATCCGGCCTATGTCGGCATCGATGGCGCGTTTTCCGGAAAAGAGCAGAGCATAGAAGAAGCGATCAGCCGGGCTGAGATCGTGAGCAGCCTGCATGAACGCGTGGCGATGAAAGAGATGATATCCCACCGCTTTGTGTCGGGTTATGACGTGCAGGAGACCACCTTTGCTGAGCCGGACGGATCAGAGAAGGTCCGCGTCCGGATCGATACCAGGACAGGAGAATATGAGATCGAGGGATAATGAGAAATATTATAATATCCAACAAGAACCGCTTGCCGGAGGTTCATTTTACACGGGTCGGATGCCGGGGCGTGATCGTAAAGGATGACAAGATCCTGCTGTCCGGCATGGTCATGCCGGATATCCCGGGCGAGGTCTTTTATCTGATCCCGGGAGGCGGACAGGATGAGGGAGAAACCCTTGAGCAGTGCTGCGAAAGAGAAGTGAGGGAAGAGACCGGACTAAAGGTGCGCCCCAAAGAACACTTCCTTACGCTTACAGAATTTTATGAGGACAACTGCTTCGTCAATCACTATTTTACGTGTGAGATCGAGGGAGAGGCCGCAACATCCCTTACGGAGACGGAGATCGCCTATCAGCTGAAGGCGGAGTGGATGCCTTTGGATGAAGCGATCCTTCGGTTTGGCCGGTATGAAGAGTATATGACGGTCGATGAAGGCTGGAGCAGCGCGTATTTACGAGAGTATACCGCGCTTGTGGAATTCATTCGCTTCTGTAATGAAACGGAGGGATTGCCCGAGTACCATGAGCTCCATCACCGGAACGGTACGCCTACAGGACGGATCCTTCAGAAGCATCGCAAGGATGCTCCGGGAGATTATTTCCTTCACTCTATCATCGTGCTGAAGACGGCCGACAGTCCCAGGCCGGGAGAAGGAGAAGGCTGCTATATCATGCAGCAAAGGTCCCTGAAAGCCAGATATTACGCAGGAAAATGGGATGTGACCGGCGGAGGCGTTAAAGCCTATGAGACCTATGAGGAAGCGGCCTGCCGGGAAGCAAAAGAAGAACTGGGACTTGAAATCGACCCTTCTTCTCTGAAGGAATTCCACAAGTATTACGCGGATTGGGCGGATGGGTCCGGCCTGATCCTGAAGGTCTTTGCCTGCCGGGCCCAAGTGCCGGAAGAAGGATTTTGTTTCAATCCAATGGAAGTCAATGACGTAAAAGTCGTTCCTTTCCATGTGTTTAAGGAATATGTGCTCGATCACAATGACGAGGCCTTCGGACGGGCTCTGGACCGTATTGAAGCTGAGGTCTAGAAAGGAGTCTTCTGTGTACGTTTATTTTCCAAGCTGCAAGTTCCAGGCTCAGTATCCGGAAACGGCGAAGAGGATCAAAGCCTTTCTGGAAGAGCGCGGCGTGCGGGTGACAGGCTGCTGCCGGCAAAACTATGATAAACTTGCGCCGGAGGATCAGCCCATCACGGTCTGTCAGACCTGCCGCATCATCGTGGGCGACAATAACCCGGAACAGAAACCGATCAGTTTGTTCGAGTATCTGGATGCTTTGGAAGATGTCCGTTGGCCGGACCATTCCGGGGAGGCCATCACGGTCCAGGACTGTTTCCGTGCGCTCAGGCATGCAGAAAAGACCTCGGATCATGAACTCCTTGCGATCCGGAGTCTCCTTCGTAAAATGAACTTTACAGTCATTGAACTGCCGGGGACTGAAGAGGAGCGGACCTATGACGGGGCTTTCCTTTATAACCATATGATGGAGGGAAATCTGAAGCTGGCGCCGGAGACATTCGGCGGTTTTGAACCTTTTGTACATGCTATGGATAAAGAAAGCATGTTAATGGATATCCGGGAATATGCCAGTCGCTTTGACACAAACGTTGTCTGTTATTGCAATGCCTGCGCTGCGGGACTGAAGAATACCTTGCCGAAGGAATGGAAGGTGTATCATCTGGCTGAACTGCTGTTTCCGGAAGGAGCCTGAGCAGATATGGAAGAGTTGTTAATGCATTTTTACGCTTTGACTTCTATCCCGATCCGATGGTTTGAATATGATGAAGTGATCTTCCAGCTGGGAGATGCGGTCTATTCTCAGGAATATGACGAGAAAGCCCGAAACCAAATGGAGAGCAATAATAAAACGATCACCTGTCTGTTTACAAAAGAGTCACTAGGTTATGTGCGGATCCAGCTGAGAGAAGAAACACAGTTTCTGATCCTGGGACCGGTCCGCCTGGATGAAGACGTTCATAATATCCTCCTGGTGCTGTCTGTTGCTTTTCAGATGCCGGTCAGCGAAGCGCTTTGGGATTACTGTGAAGGGCTTCATCTTGTGCAACCGTTTGACCTGAGCGCGGCGGTCCGGGTCTTGTGCCGCAGCATTGCGCAAAAAAATCTGATGAATAACGATCAGGTCTATTATATGACTGAAAGCACGCGCACATCCATGTATTCGGATGAAACGATTGCTGAATTGAATGTTCTGGAGGAGCGGATGAGTGGCGATAACGTGCTGCTTGCGATCCTGAACGGGCAGCCGGAGCGATTAAAAGATTTTGAGGTCAATCAGCTGGAGAGTATCGATTATCCTCGGCTTTCTGGCATGGATCAGCAGAGAATGTGGAAAAACGGACTGATCGGATGGGCTTCTATATGCGCCAGGACGGCGATCATGGGCGGTATGGACCGGGAAATGTCAGTAAAAGCTTATTATCAGATCCTCTCCAACGTAGAGAGGATCCGTACGATGATGGAGATCCAGCAGGAATTTTTTTCAGTCGCGATGTTTTTCGCCGAGCAGGTAAGCATGCTGAAAAGGGGCGATGAACAGTCTGGTATGGCTGGCAGGGTCACAGCATATGTCAGTGCCAATATCGATAAAAAGCTTACGGTAGGAGATATAGCCCGTCATTTCCATCAGAATGCCTCTTATCTGGGACATAGATTTAAAGAAGAGACCGGAAAAACGATCAGCCGGCTCATCCAGGAGCAAAGGATCGAGGCTTGCAAAAAAATGCTCGACATGACAGATTATTCCCTGTCTGAGATCGCCTGGCGTATGAATTTTTCTTCTCAACAGCATTTTCAGACTTTATTTAAAAAAGAAACAGGCATGACGCCGTTGGCTTATCGGGAACGGCAAAGAAAACATGAACAAATTGTAAAATAACAATAAAATATATAATATATCAAAGATAATTATAAAACTATAGTAAGAAATTGTGGTAAAATTAAATAAATTTGCAAACGAATCGCTGCGCAAGTAACGATTTGAAAAACAGGAGGAAAAAGAATGAAAGCAAAAAGAATGTTAGCTCTTCTGCTGGCCGGTCTGATGTGCTTCGCCCTCTTCACCGCTTGCGGTAAGAAGAGCGAAGGCGCTGCTGACAATGGCGGCGGAGAGGAAGCTTCTTCCGAAAATGTGGCAGAGATCACATTCCCGCTGGAAGAAAAAACTGAATTTACGGCGTGGCGTCAGGCTGCTACGTCCGACCCGAAGCTGGGTATCGTAACCTATAACGATATCGAAGCGGTTCAGGCCTGGGAAGAGAAGTCCAACGTCCACATCGAATGGCAGATCCCCCCATCAGGTCAGGAGCAGGAAAACTTCAACCTGATGATCACCTCCGGTGAGTATCCGGATATGATCTGGGATACCGCTACTTACTATGTTGGCGGCCTGGACAAGGCCATTGCTGATGGCGTCGTCGTTCCGCTGAACAAATACATGGACAACCTGCTGACCGATTATAACAAGTTGATCAGCGCCGATGAGCAGGTCTACAAAGACTGCAAAACTGATGAAGGAAACTTCGCAGGTATTTGGTTCATCAACTGCCCGGACCAGGGTCCGTGGCTGGGTATGGCTGTCCGTCAGGACTGGTTGACCGAGCTGGGTCTGGACACTCCTGTCACCTATGATGACTGGCATGATATGCTGGTTGCCTTCCGTGACCAGAAGGGTGCTACCGCTCCTCTGTGGATCAATGCGAGTGCGGGCGACCCGTTCAGCATCTTCTCCGCTGGTTATGGCGTAGGCGTGCTGGGCTCCTCCGGTAAGGGCTTTATCAATGTGGATGGTACTGTTAAGTACAGCCCGATGGAAGAAGGCTACAAAGAATATATCACCATGCTGCGTGACTGGTATGCAGAAGGCCTGATCGATCCGGACTTCTACACCCGCGCTACCGATTGGCTGTGCCCGGATACCCTGTATGGTACCGGTGCTACCGGCGCTTGGTTCGATATCTACACCCTTCTGGGCCTGCGCGGCGCCATGTCCGGCAACCCGGATATGGACCTCGTTGCGGTTCCGGCTCCTGTCAAGAACGCCGGCGACAAAGTCCACCTGGCACAGTACAACTTCACCCGCGGTACTTCCTGCACCTGCATGACCACCGCCTGCAAGGATCAGGATACCCTGGCTGCGTATCTGAACCTTGGTTCTCAGCAGGAGTGGGCTTACCTTGCATACTATGGTGTTGAGGGTGATACCTACAACATGGTCGATGGCAAGCCGGTCTATACCGACAAGATCCTCAACAACCCGGACGGCCTGTCCGCTTCTGATGCAATGACCAAGTTCTGCTTCCGTTCTTCCGGTATGTACATCTGGGATCGTGAACTTCAGACCGCGGATGACAAGGCCCTTGCCGCTATCAATGAGATCTGGCCGAGCAACGTCGATGAAGACATCTGGATGATGCCGAACATCACCATGACCTCTGACGAAGCGAACCGCTACGCCACCATCATGGGCGACGTCGAAACGTTCGTCGGTGAGAAGACGACTGCTTTCATCCTTGGCAGTGAGTCTATTGAAGATGGATGGGACAGCTATGTTGAGTCCTTGAAGGGCATGAACATCGAAGAAGCGATTTCGCTTCAGCAGGCTGCTCTGGACCGCTTCAACGCCCGTTAATCTTAGCAATGTCAATAAGACCTCTTTCGCCTTTGGCGGCGGAGGAGGTCTTATTCGTTAACTGCCCGTAAGAGCAGTCAATTTCAGAAATGTTCATAAAAAGGGGATGCTTTATGAAATCATTTATTGAAGATATGAAGAAAAACCCCGGGTTGTATATTATGATCATTCCGGTTCTGGCGTTCTTCCTGATCTTTGCCTACTTTCCTATGTTCGGCCTGGTCATGGCGTTCCAGAACTATACGCCCAAAGGAGGTTTCCTTCATAGTGAATTCGTTGGCCTGAAGAATTTCGCGGATTTCTTCGGCAGCATCTATTTCGGACGTCTGCTTAAGAATACGCTGGCCATCAGTGTCTTGAACCTGATCTTCGGCTTCCCGGCCCCGATCATCTTCGCACTGCTGCTCAATGAAGTGAACAACAAGTGGTTCAAGAAGTCCATTCAGACCATTTCCTATCTGCCGTACTTCATTTCTCTGGTTATCGTTTGCGGTCTTGTTGCTGACTTTACCGCTTCCGATGGTCCGATCACCGAATTGATCGTTAAGCTCGGCGGTGAGCGTTTGAACTATCTGG
The DNA here is from genome assembly GCA_900316145.1 of uncultured Eubacteriales bacterium. Classification (GTDB taxonomy): domain Bacteria; phylum Bacillota; class Clostridia; order Lachnospirales; family Bianqueaceae; genus RUG159. The sequence continues at coordinate 1,589 of ONBQ01000144.1, read as the reverse complement.
GCCAGCCGGAGTACTTCCGCACCATCTACATCCTGTCTGATATGTGGCAGGGCATCGGATTTGGTTCCATCATCTATCTGGCAGCCCTTGCCGGTATCGATCAGGAACTGTACGAAGCAGCTTCTCTGGATGGTGCCGGACGTTGGAAGCAGACACTGCATGTTACGCTTCCCGGCCTGGTCCCGACGATCATCACTCTGCTGATCCTGCGCATGGGTACCATGTTCGCGGTCGGTTACGAGAAGATCATCCTTTTGTATTCTACCAATACATATAAGACGGCTGATGTTATTTCTTCATACGTTTATCGTAAAGGTCTTCAGGAGTTCAACTACAGCTATTCTGCAGCTGTCGGTATGTTCAACTCCATCATCAACACGATCCTGCTGATTGTCTCCAACAAGATCAGCTCCAAGGTCGCAGGAACCAGTCTGTTCTAAGGAGGATAAGAAGATGAAAATTAAAAAATCTCCAGGCAGAATTGCTTTCTTGATCTTCCTGTATCTGTTCCTGATCCTGCTGGGTCTGATCTTCCTGGCTCCGGTATGGCATGTTGTAATGGCGTCGTTCTCTCAGGCGGACATTCTGTCTACCCATGCGGGCCTGGTCCTGTATCCTTTAGGCAATCCTACGGTCGGCGGCTATAAGATCGTTTTGTCCAGCCCGAACATCCTGACCGGTTATGCCAACACGGCGTTCTACGTTATCGTCGGAACCATCATCAGCACGGTCCTTACGATCATGGGCGCCTATGCCTTCTCCCGCAAGCGTTTTGAGAAGCGTAACTTCTTCATGCTGTTCCTGTCCTTCACCATGCTGTTCAATGGTGGTATGGTCCCGACGTACATGGTCGTTCGGAGCCTGGGCATGTACAACAGCCGCTGGGCCGTCATCATTCCGACCGCCATCAGCATGTTCAACATGATCATCCTTCGTACCGCATTTGCGGATGTTCCGGAAGCTCTGGAAGAATCCGCCCGCATCGAAGGTGCCGGTGAGTGGACCATCATGACCCGCATCATCGTGCCGTTAAGCAAGGCTACGATCGCGGTTATCGTCCTTTACTATGCGGTCGGTCTGTGGAACTCCTGGTTCCCGGCTATGATCTACCTGAAAGATCGTACTAAGTATCCGCTGCAGCTGATCCTTCGTGAGATCCTGCTGCTGAACGATACGGCTGTTATGACGAACTCTGCGGACGCCGTTAAGAACGTCCAGACAGAGCGTAAGCTCGTCAAATATACGACCATCATCGTCAGTACCGTGCCCATCATGTGCTTCTATCCGTTCATTCAGAAGTATTTCACCAAGGGCGTTATGATCGGTGCGGTCAAGGGTTGATCTGCTAACAAAACAAAAACTATGGATTCCCTCCGCAGTCGTCGGAGGGAATCTTTGTAAGAGGAGATCCGAACATGGAAAAAGATATTCGCAAAACGTTCATCAATCCTATCGTGCTGCCGGATTATCCCGTTCTGAATGGGAAGGGCGGCCGGCAGGCCGAAGAGCCGGATTTTGATCCGGAGAAGTTCATGAATCCTTCCTGGTCCTGGGGGCGTGGCGGCAAGCCGATGGTCAGTACGGACACG
>ONBQ01000004.1 GCA_900316145.1 uncultured Eubacteriales bacterium | reverse complement strand
GCTTTTAAATATCATAAAAAGAATGGAGGAGAATCATGGCAAAGTTCTGTACAAAATGCGGAGCGCCATTAGAGGAGAACGCTCGCTTCTGCACGGTGTGCGGACAGGTCATCGCTCAGGAAGAGCCTCAGACCGAAATACCGGAAACTACTTTCGTTCCGCCGGTGCCCCCGGTTGATACCGGCCGGACGCCGACTGAACCGGTCCAGGACTGGACCCAAAACACGGCGGATATTCCGACTGGAGATCCCAACTGGAATCCGGATCCGGTGACCGGTCAGACCCCGATCATCGACGGCACCTCTGTGAATAACGGAGGCCAGACTTACGGCGGATACCCAGGCAATGGTGGATATCCGGGCAATGGCGGATACCCGGGCAATGGCGGAGGCTATTTCCCGCCGCCGCAGCCGCCGAAGAAACCCAAGAAAGGCCTGATCATTGGTCTGATCAGCGGTGCGCTGGTCCTGATCGCGGCAATCGTCGTGCTGATCCTGTTCCTGACCCGCAAGCCCACGATCGACCTGAAGGACTATGTGAGCATTTCCTACAGTGGCTATGAGGGATATGGCAACGCGACCCTAAACTTCGACAGCGCGAAGTTCACCCAGGATGTATCCAAGAAGATCAAGGCGCTGCCCGGCATGGATAAGAATTCCACAGCCCTCGCCTTCAGCACCGAGGTCATGTATCTGGGCCAGGCGGACAAAACGTCCCAGCTGAAGAACGGCGATACGATCAAGGTCACCTTCAATATTCCGGAAGCCTCCCTGCAGCATTGGGAGAAGGATTATGGCTACAAGGTCAAGGGCTCAGAAAAAGAATTCACGGTCGAGAACCTTGCTTCCGTCGGCACCTTCGATCCCTTCGGCTCCCTGACGGTCAGCTACGAGGGCAATGACGGCCATGGTCGCATCATCCTGGAGCAGGCGAGTGACGAGTACTACTATGATCTCAATTTCTCCGCTGACAAGACAGAAGGCCTGTCCAACGGTGATACCGTAACGGTCACCTGTGAGACATCCGGCGATGATGCCTATTTCATCAGCCAGTTCGGCAAGCTTCCGTCATCCAAGACCAAGACCTACACGGTCGAAGGCCTGGCAGAGATCACGACATTTGATCCGTTTGAGTACATCACCGTTACCTTTACAGGTGTCAGCCCCTATATCGAAGCAGAGATCGACTTTGTGGACGACGCGCCGGATGTCATGTATGCCTTCTCTCCGGAGGAGTGGTATTACTATGATCTGAAGGATGGCGATGAGATCGAGGTCAAACTCAACAGCTCTTATACGGACGATGAACTGGGTGAGTATTATGGCATGGTTCCGGAATCCCTGACCAAGACTTATACGGTCGAGGGCGAAGGCGCCTACATCTCCGCCCTGGCGGATATTCCGAGCGGTACGGTCTCCGATATGCAGAAGATCGCCCAGGAGAATATTCAGAACAACCTGAACAGCGCCAGCGCGAAGGCCAAGAGTGTTGATTATCAGGGTATGTACATGCTGCTGCCTAAGAACGACGACATGTACTACAACCAGCTCAACTACATCTTCCTGGTCTACAAGGTCACCCTGGATTGGGAGAACACGACGGATGAGGTCTCCTACTACACCTACACAGCCTTTGACAACCTGGTCCTGAAGAAGGACGGCTCCTGCGAGATCGACCTGACAGACTATGACACGCCGGGTTCAACCGTCACCATTGACGGCACCGTCTTCTACGGCTACGACTCCCTGGATACCTTCAAGAAGAGCTGCATCACCCATAACGCGTCAAACTATAATTACGTAACGAATATGGAGTAAACAGGAGAAAGGGGGTGTGGCAAAACACACCCCCTCTCCGGATTACTTGATCGTCTTTCTCTTTTTGGCTCAATACAGTAATTGTTCGACCATCTACTTGATTCTGGAAATAAATGGCTGCTAAACCAAGTAATAATTTCAGCGAATCGATAGATAATACTTGATTTGGATGGGCTAACAGATCAAAATCAAGTATTATCAGCCGGAAAAGAATCATTTTATCCAGAAAATTACTGTATTTTTGCTAGTTTCATGAAGCTGATCAAGTAATCGAGTTTGACATTACTTGATTTTGAGATATAACAAGACAAAAATCAAGTAACGTCACACGCAGCGAATTGACTCGAATAGGCGTATGAAAAACGATTTTCATTCATCGTTTCTTCACACGCCTGTTTTTTTGGATGACAGCCAAAAAGGGACTGTGAAATAACGAGGTAATCGTTATTTCACAGTCGCTTTTTTCATGTTTTAGACAGGCACTCTATTGGGTCTAAAGCCTTATTTTTCGCCTTTAAGACCCAAACAAGTCCCATCACAAAAAAGCCGCTTTTCGCGGCTTTTGTTTATCCTTCTTTTTTCACAGCTTCTTTTAACTCATTCTTCCGCCAAAGCACGCACTTCGTCCAGGCTTAAGTTCTGTTCCCGGGCAATGCGGGCCAGATCATCGAACTCAAGCTTTTCGCGCTGTACGCCGTATCCGGAGGAGCGTTTCACTTGTACTTCACCGTAGGGAGTGTGCACATGATCGAAGGAACGATCCAGGACGTAGCGGCGCATGACGTTTTCGCGGATGCCGATGGTGGTGGTGTACTTGAACATGGCGCGGATGATGTCATCCTTCTTGTCAGCAGCGCACATGACGCTGAACAGCGTACCTGGACGAGACTTTTTCATGCCGATCGGAAGGGTGTAGACATCGAGAGCACCGGCCTCAAACAGGCGCTCCATGGCGAAACCGATGGATTCGGCCGTCATGTCATCCACGTTGCAGGACAGTTCCAGGACTTCGTTCTCGACCTGGGAAGCGGTCTCGCCCAGCATGACGCGGACGATGTTTGCCTGCTCGAAGTCTTTCTTGCCGGCGCCATAGCCGACTTTCTGTACCTGCATGACGGGCATCTCACCAAAGCGGGTGACGAAATGCTTCAGCAGCGCGGCGCCTGTCGGAGTGCAGAGTTCGGACTGGATGCGGCCGCCATAGATCGGAACGTCACGCAGGATGTAGGCGGTGGCCGGAGCGGGCACAGGCAGGATGCCGTGAGCGCAGCGGACGGTACCGGCACCAACATGGACCGGCGTCGCCACGACCTCGTCCGGACGGATCTTGTCCATCAGATAGCAGACCATGGAGACATCGGCGATGGCGTCCATCGTACCGACTTCATGGAAGTGGATCTCGGAGACGGGCATGCCATGGGCGTGGCTTTCCGCCTCGGCGATCAGGCCATAGACAGCCAGCACGTCTTTCTGGACGTTTTCCGGCAGGTTCATGTGGCCGGTCACGATATGCTCGATATCATGCATCCCGCTGTGAGAATGGTGGTGGCCGTGTTCGTGGTCATGATCGTGATGATGTTCATGATCGTGATGATGTTCATGATCGTGGTCATGGTCATGATGTTCATGTTCATGCTCATGCTCATGTTCGTGTTCATGTTCATGCTCATGGTCATGCTCATGATGGTGGTGATGATGCAGGTCTTCATCTTCTTCCACGCCGTCTACGACGACATGCAGATGGGTTCCGTTGATGCCGCATTTGGCAACGGTCTCTTTCGAGATGGTGGTGTGGGGGATGCCTAACTCATTCAGTTCCTTTAAGGTAGCTTCGGGGTCATCCATCAATTCTAAAAGGGCAGCGCTGAGCATATCGCCGGCGGCGCCCATGCTGAGATCCAGAAATAGCGTTTTCATGAGGGAACTCCTTTCGATAATGCATTTAAATCATAGCATACAGGTATATTTAAAGCAAGCAAAAGCTTATTCTTTAAGCATGCAGACGAAGCGGATGATACCTTCCTTCCATTCGGCTCGGATGCTGCCGTCGTAACGTTCCACCAGACTGCGGGCAATGGAAAGACCGATGCCGTAACCGCCCTGATCCACGTTGTGGGAGCTGTCTTCCCGGTAAAAGCGTTCGAAGAAGCGGTTATAATCCACATTCTTGCCATCGGCATAGTGATTGGAAACGGAGAAGGTCAGCACCTTACCCTTGCGGGAGGCAGTGACGGAGATGGTCCCGTTTTCATCGCAGTATTTGATGGCGTTATCCAGCAGAAGAGAGGCCAGCTGGCGCAGCTCGCTGTCGGTGGCGTGGAAGGAGAGCCCCTCCGGGATCGAAGATTCCAGATGTTTGCCCTCGCTTTCGGCGACCGGGCGGAAGGTCTCCGTGGTCTCCGACAGGATCTTGGTGGCATCCAGGTCTTCCCGGAAAGCCTCTTCTTTTTCCTGCGCGCGGGTGATCATGACCAGATTCTGGACCAGACCGTTCAGACGGTCGACCTGGCGCAGAGTGGACTGGGTCCATTCATTCTCACCGGAAAGCAGTTCCTGCATTTCGGCGTTGGCCTTGATGACGGCCAGCGGGGTCTTCAGCTCGTGGCTGGCGTTGGTGATAAAGCGTTTCTGCAGCTCGGCGTTCTCGATCTCCGGCCGGATGGCGCGCTCGGACAGGATGCGCACGAAGATGAGGGTGATCAGGATACCCAGGGTGATCAGGGAAAGCGCGGAGTACATGAGGCGGAAGAGATTGTCGATCTGTGCGGCAGCGTCCAGGAAAACGACGATGGACAGACCTTCAGAAGTCTTGCCGGCGCGGTAATAATAATTGCCGGAGGAGCGGGTGCGTCCGGGGTGGGCCAGCGCTAAAGCAGCAAAGGAAGAGGCCTCTTCCGCGCCGAAATCCGGCATGTTATGGGTCTTGAGTTCGGTAACGTTACCCTCTTCATCATAGAGCAGGGCAAAGCAGCGGGTCGAACCGTACAACAGGCTTTGGATCTGGGAATACTGATTGGCGAACTCGCCGAAAAAGCGGATAAAGTTGTACCGGTGGCCGGGCTCCGGAGCCAGTTCGGACATGTCGGATTCTTCCGGAAAGTCTCCATCATGCTCGATCAGATAATCAAGGGCTTTGTTGATCTGACGATGGGTCAGGGACATGTTGGTCAGAAAGATCAGGGAGCCGATGACGAGCATGGTCAGGGACAGGCCCAGCATGGACAGCAGGATGAATTTGGTGCGCAGTTGTCGGATGGCTTTTTCGTTCATGGCAGTAACCGGAAGCCGCCGCCGCGCTGTCCCTCGATGGTGACGGAGGAAGCGACGGAGCGCAGCTTTCCTTTCAGGTAGGAGATGTACAGCCAGAGCGTATCCCCGTCTGCGGCCGGTACTTCGGCCCAGACCGCTTTGAGCAGATAGTCGGAAGAGACCTCCTGGCCGGCGCTCTGGATCAGGACCTGCAGCAGTTCAAACTCTTTGACAGACAGGCGCACACTGTTTTCTGCCGAGAGTTCGAAGGTCTGCCCATCCAGACGGATATCGCCGTAAGTGAGAACGGAGCCGGTATATTCGGTGCGGCGCCTGGTCATGGCGCGCACGCGGGCCAAAAGCTCTTTTAAGGCGAAGGGCTTGGTCAGATAATCATCCGCGCCGGCGTCCAGGCCGGTGACGCGGTCATCGACCTCGGCCTTGGCGGTCAGCAGCAGGACCGGCGTATGGATCCCGCGGGAGCGAAGGGCGGCCAGAACCTCAAGGCCGTCCATCTTCGGCATCATGATGTCCAGAATGATGCCGTCGTAGCCGTTGCGCAGGATCAGGTCTAAAGCTTCTTCACCGTCGAAGGCGGAGTCTACATCATACCCGCTGTGGGTAAGGGCCGTAGTCACGACATGGTTCAGATCGCGGGTATCTTCCGCGAGAAGCAGTTTCATTAACGATCAACCTCCCATGATCAGATCACGCAGCGTCTGCATGGACACATCGGTCGATGCCAGTTCATCAGCGCAGCGCTTGAGTTCATCGACGATCAACGCGGTGTTGCCGTCGATGCTTTTCTTGTATTTCAGATGATGTTCCAAAGCCGCCCAGGTGTCCATGGAAATGGTGCGCAGCTGGATCTCGACATAGTATCCTTCAGATCGAAGGATGAGGTGGTAGCTGCGATAGCCGTTGGGCTTGGCATGGCGGATGTAGTCCTTCTCGGTCACGATCTCGAAGCGTTCGGCCAGCCGGTCTCGTATGGTAAAGACATCGTCTACGAAGGAGCAGACGATGCGGATGCCGATCGCATCGTGGATCACGTTAAGGGCGGACTCTGTGGTCTCCGCAAGGCCCTGGCGCCGGCATTTTTCCCGCATGCTGTCTTCCGATTTGATGCGGGCCAGCAGATGCTCGATCGGATCCATGCCAAGGGTTTCTTCCATATCATGGCGGATCGATTCTATTTCTTCCAGCAGGTGATCTTTCACCTGGATCATGGACGCAAGATGCGTCCCGTAGATCGATTCATTCATAGTCAATTCCTCCGAATCTTATGATACCATACTTGCGCTTGTGTTGCAAATGATGTAAAATTGAAGAACATAAGCAACGGTTCAGGAGAAGAGTCGTCCTGAACATCACATTCTACAGGAGATGGATCCAAAACATGAAAATAGGCTTTTTTGATTCCGGAATCGGGGGCTTAAGCGTGCTGCATCTGGCTATGCAGGCCCTTCCGGACGAAGCGTTTTTATATTATGCGGATGAGGAGCATGTGCCCTACGGGACCCGTACCCGGGAGGAGATCTGCACCTATGTCGATGAAGCGGTGCGGTTCCTGATCGGGGAGGGTTGTCAAAGTATCGTGGTCGCCTGCAACACCGCCACATCCGCCGCGATCGAATATGTCCGGGGGCGGTACGACCTGCCCATCCTGGGCATGGAACCGGCGGTCAAGCCGGCGGTTCAGCATGCGGATGGAAAGAGAGTGCTGGTCACGGCCACCCCGTTTACCATCCGGGAGGAGCGCCTGCATCATCTGGTGAAGATGGTGGATAAGGAGCACTTAGTCACCTTAAAGGCGCTGCCGCAGCTGGTGGTTTTCGCGGAGCGGGAGGAGTTCGATTCCCCGCAGGTGCGCGCCTACTTAAGCCGGGAATTCAGTGACCTGGACCTGCATGACTATGGCGAACTGGTCCTGGGATGCACGCATTTCACCTTCTTCCGGCCAACGATCGCGGACCTGGTCGGCCCGGATGTCGAGCTGATAGATGGCGGAGAGGGCACGGTGCGCCACCTGGTCGATGTCGTATCCGGCCTGCCGTCGGAAGGAAAGGGGTCGGTACACTATTATCGCTCCGGTGTTCCCCAGGAAAATAAGGAAGAGTTAGAATTTTACGCCCGGCTGCACGCGCAGCTGGACAAGGCCTTGATGTTCGATAAGGAGGATTAAAGATATGCCTTGCACAACGATATTGGTCGGAAAAGGAGCCAGCAATGACCGTTCTACCATGATCGCCCGTACGGATGATGGTTTCTTCGATGTGAAGAAGCTGATCGTGGTGGAGCCGGCCAAGCAACCCCGCAAGTATAAAAGCAAGATCTCCCATGTGGAGATCCCGCTGCCGGATGACCCGATGCGCTATACATCCTGCCCCAGCGTGGACCCGAAGCATGGCGTCTGGGCGGCCACGGGCATCAATGCCTGCAACGTGGGCATGACGGCCACGGAAACCATTACGTCCAACCCGCGCGTCCTTTCCGCGGATCCTCTGGTCCAGCTGAAGGAGAAGAAGAACCGTCGTGATAAAGAAGTGCCCGGCGGCATCGGGGAAGAGGATATCGTCGTGCTGGTGCTTCCTTACATCCATTCCGCCAGAGAGGGCGTGCTTCGGCTGGCTTCTTTGCTGGAGGAGTATGGCACCTATGAATCCAACGGCATCGCCTTCAATGATGAAAATGAAGTGTGGTGGATGGAGACCATCGGCGGTCATCACTGGATGGCCCGCCGCGTTCCGGAGGACCGGGTCGTCATCAATCCAAACCAGTTCGGCATGGACGGTTTTGACCTGGAGGATGCCTTCGGCGCGAAGGAGGCCCACCTGTGCTCTGCGGATCTGAAAGAGTTCATCAAGGATAATGACCTGGATACCAACCAGAACGGAGCCTTCGATCCCCGGGATATCTTCGGCTCTCACAGCGATATGGATCATATCTACAACACGCCGCGCGCCTGGTTCATGGGCCGCTATCTGGCGCCTCGCTCCTATAAGTGGGAAGGCCCGGACGCGGACTTCACACCGGAAAGCAATAACATTCCCTGGTCCTTGGTGCCGGACCGCAAGGTCGCGGTAGAAGATGTAAAGTACATGCTGTCCGGGCATTATCAGGGCACGCCCTATGATCCTTATACCAATCATGACACCGGCAAGCGCGGCATGTACCGCTCCATCGGCATCAACCGCACCGGCGTCACCTCCATCTGCCAGATCCGCCCGGACAAGCCGGAAGCGGCGAAGGGCGTGGAGTGGATCGTTTTCGGCTCCACTACCTTCAGCGCGGCGGTGCCGGTATATACCGCGGTTTCCAAAATGCCGAAATATATCAGCGAAGTGACGCTGGATACTTCCACAGAGAACCTGTACTGGGCCTCTCGCCTGATCGGCGCTTTGGCTGATCCCATCTATCCGAATACCATCCAGCTGATCGACCGCTATCAGGAAGCGGTCGCCGTCAAGGGACGGCAGCTTCTGCTGGAGTATGATCAGAAGCTGAAGGAGTCCGGCGACGTAAAGGTGCTGGAAGAGGCCAATGAGAAACTGTGCGAGATGGCCCGTAAGGAGACCACGGGCACGCTGAACAAAGTCTTGCTGGAGTCCAGCAAGCATATGAAGAACGGTTACAATCTTGCAGATCATTAATCATATTCAGGAGGTTTATCACCATGGCAACTGTAAAGATCGGCTTTGCGCCAACCAGAAGAAGCATCTTTTCCGCCCCGGACGCGATCAAATACGCCGGACTGACCCGTGACCGTTTAAAGGAGCTGGGCATCGAATTCGTGGATATCGATGACATCAACCCCGAGGGGCTGCTCTATGATGACAATGATGTAGAGCCTATTGCCCGCAAGTTTGAAGAAGCCGGAGTCAAGGGCCTGTTTCTTCCGCACTGCAACTTTGGTACGGAGTATGTATGTGCCCGCCTGGCCAAGCGCTTAGGCCTGCCGGTCCTGCTGTGGGGCCCGCGTGATGAGCGTCCGGAGCCGAACGGCATCCGTCTGCGTGACTCTCAGTGCGGTCTGTTCGCGACAGGCAAGGTCCTGCGCCGCTTCCGCGTTCCGTTCACCTATCTGACCAACTGCCGCCTGACCGATCCGGAATTCGAGGCCGGTCTGAAGCAGTTCCTGGCGGTATGTAATGTCGTTTCCACCATGCGCCGCACCCGTATCCTGCAGATCGGCCCGCGTCCGTTTGATTTCTGGTCCACCATGTGCAATGAGGGCGAGCTTCTGGAGAAGTTCAACATCCAGCTTTCTCCTATTCCGCTGCCGGAGCTCTATGCCGAGATGAAGAAGGCCAAGGAAGAGGGCGTGGAAGTCAAGGAAGTCATGAACTATTGCTGTGACAATATGTGCATCGCTCCCAGCGTCGGTGAGAACCATCTGGAGAATATCGCCGCGCTGAAGGTGGCCATGTCCCGCCTGGTCAAGAAGTATGGCTGCAACGCAGTCGCCATTCAGTGCTGGAACGCCCTGCAGGATGGCATTGGCATCATGCCTTGCGCCGCCAACTCCCTGCTCAATGAAGAGGGCATCCCGGTCGTGTGCGAGACCGATATCCACGGCGCCATTACCGCGGTCATGGCGGAAGCGGCCGGCATGGATGAGTGCCGCACCTTTTTCGCCGACTGGACCGTCCGGCACCCGGACAATGAGAACGGCGAGCTGCTGCAGCATTGCGGACCGTGGCCCATTTCCGTCGCGCGTGAGAAGCCGACCATCGACATCCCGGTCGCCTTTGATCACACCGGTTCCGTTATGGCAGAGGCCAAGCACGGCGACATGACCCTGTGCCGTTTCGATGGCGATGAGGGTGAGTATTCCCTGCTTCTGGGCCATGCCAAGGGCATCGATGGACCGTACACCAAGGGCACCTACGTCTGGGTCGAGGTCGAAGACCTGAAGAAGCTGGAATACAAGGTCGTGACCGGTCCTTACATCCACCACTGCGTCGGTATCCACAAGGACATCGTGCCGGTGCTGTTTGAAGCCTGCAAGTATCTGGGCATCAAACCGGACCTCTATGACAGCTGCGAAGAAGAAGTCGAGCGTCAGATCTACGCGCCGAACGAGGCCAAATAAGCGGAAGAGAAGATCATGAGCGAAAATTTAAAGAAAACAGCCTATGAGCTGAGAAGCTTCGCCCTGGACCTGGTGTACGGGGCGAAGACAGGACATATCGGCGGTGATTTCAGCGAGGCTGAGATCATTACCGCCCTGTATTTCAGCGAACTGAACGTGGATCCGAAGGATCCGGAAAGCCCGGAAAGAGATTACTTCATTTTGAGCAAGGGCCACTCCATCGAGACCTTGTACGCGGCCCTTTCCAAGAAGGGATTCCTGGACGGAGAGGATGTTCAGGCGCGCTATTCACGCTTCGGTTCACCCTATATCGGCCACCCAAACAACAAGCTGCCTGGCATCGAGATGAACTCAGGTTCCCTGGGCCATGGCCTGCCGGTCTCCATCGGCATTGCCAAAGCGCTGCAGATGGATGGCAAGACCAATCGGGTCTATGTGCTGATGGGTGATGGAGAGCTGGCGGAAGGTTCCGTCTGGGAAGGCGCCATGGCGGCTTCTCATTACAAGCTGGACAACCTGTGCGCTATGGTAGACCGCAACCGTCTGCAGATCTCGGGCTCAACGGAAGATGTCATGCATCATGATGACTTAAAGGCCCGGTTTGAAGCCTTCGGCTGGCATGCTATCGTGGTAGAGGGCAATAACATCGATTCCATTCTGGCAGGCTTTGAAGAAGCCCGCGCCACCAAGGGATGCCCGACCGTCCTGATCTGTGAAACGACCAAAGGCTGCGGCGTTTCCTTCATGGAAAATCAGGCCGCCTGGCATCATAAAGTGCCCTCGGCAGAAGAATATGCTAAGGCCAAAGAAGAACTCGCCGCTAAAGCGGCCGCGTTGTAAGGAGGTGCGTCCATGAATACCATTCCCAACAGACAGGTGATCTGTGAAGTGCTCATGGAGCACGCCAAAGAGGACAAGGACATCGTCGTACTGTGCAGCGATTCCCGCGGCAGCGCGTCCATGACACCTTTCTTCAACACGTTTCCGGAGCAGTCGGTCGAGACCGGCATCGCGGAGCAGAATCTGGTCAGCATTTCTGCCGGCATGGCCAAAGCCGGCAAAAAGCCCTACTGCGCCTCTCCGGCTTGCTTCCTTTCCACCCGAAGCTATGAGCAGGCCAAGGTCGATGTGGCTTATTCCAACACTAATGTCAAGCTCATCGGCATCTCCGGCGGCATCAGCTACGGAGCCCTGGGTATGAGCCATCATTCCGCGCAGGATTTTGCCGCCATGGCAGCCATCCCGAATATGCGGGTATACTGCCCGAGTGACCGTCATCAGACCAGACACCTGGTCGAAGCCCTGCTGGCCGATCAGAAGCCTGCCTACATCCGCGTAGGCCGCAATCCGGTCGAGGATGTCTATTCAGAAGAGAATGTTCCCTTCGAGATGGACAAGGCTACCGTCGTCGCGGAGGGCACCGATGTGTTGATCGTTGCCTGCGGCGAGATGGTGCTTCCGGCCAAGGAAGCGGCTGCGAACCTGGAAAAGCAAGGCATCAGCGCCTGCGTGCTGGATATGTACTGCGTAAAACCGCTGGATACGAAGACCTTGCTGGAAAAAGCGAAGGATGTGAAGGCCGTCATCACGGTCGAAGAGCATGCTCCGTTCGGAGGCTTAGGAGCTGCGGTGGCCCAGTGTCTGTCAGAAAACGAGCCGAAAAAGTGCCGCCTGCTGGCGTTGCCGGACGCGCCGGTCATCACCGGTGTTTCCAAAGAAGTATTCGCTTACTATGGACTCTCGGCAGAAGGAATCGAAAAAGCGGCCAAGGAACTCTTGGCATAAAGGAAAAGAAGACATGAACACCAAGATACAAAAACTTCTTTCAGGACAGGGCAGTAACTATTTGCTGCCCTTTTTCTGGCAGCATGGCGAAGACGAAGCGACCTTGCGGGAATATATGAAGGCCATCCAGGAAGCCGGCATCGGAGCGGTCTGCGTGGAAAGCCGTCCGCATCCAGACTATTGCGGCCCCAAGTGGTGGCAGGATATGGATGTCATCCTGGACGAGGCCCGCACGCGCGGCATGCAGGTGTGGATCCTGGATGACAGCCACTTCCCGACCGGGTTCGCGAACGGAGCGGTCGACAAGGAGCCGGATGCGCTTTGCCGTCAGAGCGTGCTGCACAAGGTATGGGACGTAAAGGCCGGCGAGACCTTCGACCTTCCGGAAGAAGACCAAAGAAAAGCGCCGGAACGGATTCCCACGGCCATCGAGGCCAGAGGAGCGGGAGACAAGAACCCCCGTCACTTCGAGGATGACCGCCTCTTAGGGTTTTATTCCATCAAGCCGGGAGGAAGCCGCGAAAAGCTGACCCTGCCTTATACCGCCCAGGCGGAGGAAAAGGTGTATGGTCTGTGGCTGTCCCGCAACTATGGCTATCACACCCACTATATCAACATGTGCCAGAAGGAATCAGTCCGTATCTTGATCGATGCGGTCTATGAGCCGCACTGGGAGCATTATAAAGAAGACTTCGGGAAAACGATCGCTGGCTTCTTCTCAGATGAACCGGAGCTTGGCAACGGGCATCTGTACGCACAGACCGGCTTCATCGGCAATCCGGACATGGACTATCCGTGGAGCGAAGAGATCGAAGCCCTTATGAAGGAAAAGCTGGGAGAGAGATTCCCGGCTGACCTCTATCTGCTTTTTGAAGAGGGCGGCGAGGCCGAAACGGCTGAGATCCGCTATGTCTATATGGACATCCTGACCGGTCTGGTCAAGCAGGACTTCTCCTATCAGCTGGGTGACTGGTGCCGCGCGCATGGCGTTCAGTACATTGGCCACCTGATCGAGGATAACGACATGCATTGCAAGACGGGTTCCTCTCTTGGCCATTTCTTCCGCGGACTCGCGGGTGAGGACTGGGACGGCATCGATGATATCGGCGGGCAGGTCTTCCCCCAGGGCGAGGATATTTCCTATAACGTCAATGAGTTCTATCGCCGTGACGGTCAGTTCTACCATTACATGCTGGGCAAGCTTGGCAGCTCGGCGGCCGCCATCGAGCCGCTTAAGAACGGCAATTCCATGTGCGAGATCTTCGGCGCCTATGGCTGGGGCGAGGGCGTGCGCCTGGAAAAATACCTGGTGGATCACTTTATGGTACGCGGCATCAATCATTTCGTGCCGCACGCTTTCAGCGCCAAGGATTTCCCGGATCCGGACTGCCCACCGCATTTCTACGCCCACGGGCACAACCCGCAGTACCGCCATTTTGGCGCGCTGATGCGCTATACCAACCGTGTGCTGGAGCTGATCAACGGAGGGCGTCACGTCGCGAAGGCGGCCGTCCTGTATCATGGTGATGCCAGCTGGTCCGGCCAGGCCATGACTTCTCACACGGTGGGCCGTGTACTGGCGGACAACCAGATCGAGTTTGATTATATCCCGCAGGATGTTTTCGCCTCGCCGAAGGAGTACAAGACCGAGATCGCCAATGGAACTTTGCGCGTGAACACGCAGGAATATAAAGCGCTCATCATTCCGGAGTGTGAGTACATCCGCAAGGAACTGGCCGAAGCGATCCCCAAACTGCGCGGGCAGGGCATCGAAGTATGCTTTGTGAATGCCTTCCCCAAGGGGACGGTAGGCGGAGAGGCCGATCTGGAAATGGTCAAAAACAGCGCCAGACTGGTATCCGCGGAAGAGACCGCCTCCATCGAAGGAACCAGAGAGATCACCATTCAGCCGGCCAATAACCGCCTGCGTTATCTGCACTATGAGCAGGAAGATGGGTCCGGCGTATACATGTTCGTGAATGAAGGCACGGAGACCTATCATGGCAACGTGTCACTGAGGGACACCCGGTACGCCTGCCGTTACAACGCCTGGAACAACGTGCTGGAGCCGGTATCCTATGACGGACAGACGCTGACCCTCGACTTGGAGCCGCTCAAGAGCTTTATCCTGATCCTGGATCCGGAGCAGCCGGGATCTCTGGCAACACCCTTTGAGGCGAAGAAGAAAGACACGGAACCTCTTGCGGTGGATGGCGCGTGGAAGCGCAGCCTGACAAAGGCTCTGGATTATCCCGCCTTTGGCGAGACAAAGGAAGTTTCGCTGCCGGATCAGCTGGACAAAGAAGAGCCGATCTGGTCCGGAATCGCCCGGTACGAGAATATCTTCACTCTGGATGAAGCGAAGAGTGTGTTCCTGGAGATCACGGATGCGGCGGAAGGCGTGGAAGTCTTCGTTAACGGAACCAGTCTGGGCATCCAGGTAGTCCCGACCTATCAATACGACCTGACTCCTGCCGTCAAACCCGGTGTCAATACCCTGGTCATTGAAGTCGCCACCACTCTGGAGCGAGAGATGTCCACCGTTCCGAATCCGCTGGCCGCGTACATAGGCGGAGCGAAGGAACCGACGAATCCCTCCGGCCTGTGCGGTGAAGTAAAGCTTTGGGCCAGATAAAGCACCATAAAATGAACCTCCCTTCATATTCCGAATAAACCGGATAGAAGGGAGGCTTTTTAATCATTTTTCCATTTCATGCTCATGATGCTTAAGAACACGCCGACAGGCAGGATCATCGCCACGACCTTCAGGGGGAGATGATCGAGCGAAGCGGTAGAGGCAATTCCGGCGGAGGAAAGGGCTCCGCAGAGCAACAAGATGATGATCATCAAGGATAGAAGGAACAGTGGCAGTTTTTTCATAGAGGAACACCTCATTTCTTTTTCAGTTTGAGTACAAGGAGGAGGACCAGGACCAGAGCGGCCGCGCCGCCAAGGATCCAGGAGAGGTAGGAAGTATGGGAGGAAGAGGCTTCCGGCTGCGCTTCTTCGATGACAGACTCTTCTTCCGAACTTTCTGCGGTTTCTTCAGAGGACGCTTCGACAGAGCTCTCGATGACTTCTTCAGAGGATTCTTCTTCAGAAGATTCTTCGGCTGCCGGCTCCGTTTCTTCGGAAGTCTCTTCCTGCGCCGGTTCTTCTTCGGAAGCGCCATTCGTGCTGTAGGATGTGGTTGTGCCGTAATAGCTGTCAAACTCGCTGCGGTCGATGAACGTGTCAGATACGGTGCCGGCGGTGCCTACGGTCTGGCTGTAGCTGCTGGTCACGGTAACGGTCAGGCTGCTCTCGCCTTCTGCTACAGTCTCGCCACCGGCCAGAATAGTGACAGCCTTGCCTTCGGAGTCAACGATAGAGGCGCCTTCTTCCACGTTCAGCTGAGAGATGGTGGAATCTTCGGTCACGATCCAGGTGGAGGTGCCATCCAGGTTCACGATGATCGGGGCATCCGAGGTGGAACCGTTCGCGTTGGTGATGATGTTCATGGCGCCGGTGTAGGTGGTGCCCTCGGTCAGGTACAGGTCCAGGGAACTGATGGTATCAACGGAAATATCGCCGGACAGGGTTTCGTCGATGGCGGTGAAGGTCACGTTTGCTCCGTTCGATCCGGCCGAGCCCCAGTTGTTGGCGCTGTTGCCTTCGATCTGCAGAAGGTTAGCGGCTTCGCTGTCAAAGTTTAAAGTGGTGCCGGAGAGAAGCACGTCGACAGAGGTGTTGGTGATGTAGAAGAAAGAACCGCTTTCGATGGCGCTGGTCAGGGTGGAATCGACCGCCTGGAAGGTGGCGGTATCGCCGGTCGTTGCTTCCGCGTCACCGGAGGTGGACTGATACAGGATGATGCCGTTGGCAACGGGGTCGCTGCCAGTTGTGGTGGTATTTGTACTGGTCAAGTCCGAATTATAGATGAGAATGGTGTTCAAACCTTCCATTCCAGCGATCTGACTGCCGGAAGTGGTGCCAGTCACATTATCGACCTCGATGTCTCCGGTGGAGTAGATCAGGGGCGATCCGGAGCCGGTCGTATCCAAAGTGCTGTTGGTAACGGAGATTTGTCCGCCGTCACGATCCGTGGCCAGGGCTGCGCAATGATCACCCTGGGTGGAGATGGCAAGACCGTCAGCGATGATGGTGCCTCCGTAAGTCGCATCCAGTCCGCGGGAGTTGTCGCTGGTGGTGGCGATGGTGATGTCCTTGGCATATACGGTGGCATTGTCGGTCGAAAAGATGGCGTTGCTGCCGGTGCTGTCCGCATTCAAAACCGCGTCGGACAGATACAGAGTGCTGCCTTCACCAACTGCCAGGGCAATGGAATTGACACCGTAGAAGTTGCAGCTGTCGCCGTTATTATCATCTCCGCTCTTATTCAGAGTGACACCGGAGACGGTGAGTGTTTGCCCGTCGGAGGCCAGGATCACGTTCTGGTCCGCGGTATCGGTGGCGTACTCTCCGCCCTCCGTGTCCGAGGTGATGACGCCGGACAGGCTGCCGGAGTAGTCATAGGTCATGGTGTCGGCTCCGCCACCGGGGCCGCCTGACGGAGGAGTGCCTCCGGGGCCTTCCGCCGCGTACAAGCTGGAGGAAAGCAGAGTCGCTGAGGCAAACATCGTCGCGATCAATAATGGAAATCTTTTCTTCATGGGAGGTATCCTCTCTTTCTTTTTGGATGTTGAAAAGAGGATAACGGAAAAATATGAACAAAAATAAGCGTTCCCGTAAAGAAAATGGGAACGCTTCATTTCAAGTGTATTACAGAGTAAGCTTATTGACCAGGTCTTCAAACAGGGCATCCCGGTTGATATGATCGACCATGGTGATGACAGGACCGGTCAGAGTCTTGCTATAGGAGAGGTCATATTCCGGCACCGGAGAAGGTATCGCTCGGTAGGTCATAAAGCGGTGATCCTCATCCAGCAGCCAGGCGACGGCCGTCACATCCCAGATGACGCGGGACCAGGGGCGGCCTTTGGCATATCTTTCCGCAGCCTCCACCGTATGTTCTACCAGATAGTCACACAAAGCATTCTTGCCGCTGAGCCAGTATTTGAGCTCCGGCTCGGAGACATGAAATATATCCACCACGCCCTTGCAGGGGAGCTGCACGAAGGGGATGCCGCTCATCATGACCACCCGGGCGGCCGCAATGTCCTGCATCATGTTGAACTCTCCGGCGTCAAACTGCGGCGCGTGTCCGCCCAGCCAGATGACCATGCAGTTTTCCTTGACGGCCGGGTTCATAAGCAAAGCTGAAGCCACATTCGTGATGGCACCGATCGCGATGATGTACAGCGGACGATCCGGACGGTATTCATTGGCTTTCTCCGCGATGAAGCGGGCAGCGGGTGAATCCACCGGCGTGTGTTCGTCCGGAAGATAGGTGCGAGAGCCTTTGTATACGATGGGGAAAAGGTCCTCCCGCCCCATCAGCGTCAGCAGATGGCGGATCTCTTCGTAACTGCGCTCCATGCCGTTCTCCGGGGACGTGCTGTTTTCATTATAAAACGGGGCGGCCGTCAGGCCAACGGTACGAAGCATGTCAGAGGATTTCAAAAGGTAGGCCAGCGCGTACTGGTCATCGATCTCATTATACGTGTCTGTATCCAGGATCACAGGGGCCAGATAAATAGATTTCATGAGGACACCTCCTTTTAGCGGATTATAGCATGGGGAAATGCGACATGCAAGCCTTGACCCTTTCCAGACCCTCGGCTATAATGGATCCCGGAAGGAGGCGATGAAATGCCAAGCTTAAGCGTCATGATCAAACCTGCGTCGGGACAGTGCAATATGGCCTGCTCCTATTGCTTCTATTGCGATGAAGCGAAAAAGCGAGAGCAGGGATCCTTTGGCATGATGAGTGAACAGACACTGCGCAATGTCATCCGCAAGACCATGCTGAACGCAGAAGGTTCCATCACCTACGCCTTCCAGGGGGGCGAGCCTTCTCTGCGCGGACTGGACTTCTTCCAAAAAGTGATAGAGTTTGAACAGAAATACAACCACAACGGGATCCGCGTTTTCAACGCCTTCCAGACCAACGGCCTTCTGCTGGACGAGGCGTGGTGCCGGTTCTTCGCGGAACATGGTTTCCTCGTGGGCCTGTCCCTGGACGGCACAAAAGCCACCCACGACAGATTTCGGAAGGACCTAGGCAACCAGCCTACCTACGACCGCGTGGCGCAGGCGGCGGCCTTGATGGACCGCTTCGGCGTGGAATATAATATCCTCACGGTGGTCAACAGTGAGGTGGCCACCCATATCGACGAGATCTACGCGGATTATAAACAGCGCGGCTGGCGTTACCAGCAGTACATTGCCTGCCTGGATCCACTGGAGGAGGAGCGGGGATTGAACCCCTGGTCTCTGACACCGGAAGTCTATGGCCGTTTTCTTTCACGCCTGTTCGATCTGTGGTATGAGGATTGGAAGCAGGGACAGCAGCCCTACATCCGCAGCTTTGAAAACTACATCGCCATCCTGCTGGGCTATCAGCCCGAATCCTGCGAGCAGAATGGCCGCTGTACCGCCCAATGCGTGGTCGAGGCGGATGGCAGCGTCTATCCGTGTGATTTCTACGTGCTGGAACAGTGGAAGCTGGGCAACTTCAACACCGACCGGTTCGATGCCATTCACAGATCGGACAAGATCGGCGCTTTTGTGGAGCGTTCCTATGAGCTGGATCCTAAGTGCCCAGATTGTGAGTTCTATAAACTGTGCCGGGGCGGCTGCCAGCGCCAGCGCGACCATAAGCCGCAGGGCTTTTACGCCAACTATTTCTGCGAAGCCTATCGGATCTTCTTCCGGCGCAGCATGACGCGGATGCTTAAGATCGCAGAGAGTCTGAAAGGCATCTGATTTAATGAAAAAGGGACTGCGAAATAACGTAGTGATTCATAACGGCTTGGCTGGCACACAGTCGTTACCTGATGGCTTTTATTATTAAGAACCTATCCCGTACAGCGCCAAGACCCTACAGGATGAGAATAAAAGTACGTGTGATATCACGTAAATTCAAACCTGTTTTCGCCGCCATTACGGGATGGGTTCTTTTGTCGCTTTCTGACCCGGTAAAACAGAATCAGATCCATCAGAAAACCGCATCTTTTACGGGATCGGACAGCTCTTTCGATCTATATCAGGTAGGGGTTCTCTGCTTTACCCGATGAGGCTTGAAAATCCAGTTTCACCTGGTAAGACTTTCTTGTCTTTGTGGAAACTATTCGCAAAACATTGGGTCTTGAGAAGCGTTTTCGTCCTAAAAGACCCAACTCCATGTTTTTTGGGGTCAAGTCCAAATTTGTGTGTAAAAAGATTTTTCCTGCATAATGAGAATGTTTTTATGCTGCCATCAATGATACTTGGCGTACTG
>ONBQ01000111.1 GCA_900316145.1 uncultured Eubacteriales bacterium | reverse complement strand
GTGGCCCGGCTTACACAGGCCATAGAAGAGGCTTTGGACCGCCAGGCGCGTATTGGAATGCTGCTCATCCCCTATACAGAGGGCGGATTGTCCAGCCGTCTGTATGACATGGGCACCGTCATGAATGAAGAATACCGCGAAGACGGGATCTGCTATACCATCCAGTTGAAGGCGGAGGACTGGAAACGTCTGGAGAAATACAAGATCGATGAAACCTTATGATACCAAAGTGATCCGTCCGGGGCAGTCTCTCGAGGAGGCGGCCCGGCTATTAAGAGAAGGACAGCTGGTCTCTTTTCCTACGGAAACGGTCTATGGACTGGGAGCCAATGCCTTGATCGAAGACGCGGTACGGGCGATCTTCGCGGCCAAAGGACGCCCGGCGGATAATCCTTTGATCGTCCATATCTGGCCGGGCTATGATCTGGACCAGATCGTAGAAGAGATCCCGGACAGCGCGAAAAAACTGATGGAAGCCTTCTGGCCCGGTCCTTTGACCATGAGCTTTCGCAAAAAGGACTGCATCCCGGATGCCACGACAGCAGGCCTTGATACGGTCGGGATCCGCATGCCGGACCATCCCGTAGCCCAGAGTCTGCTTCGTATGAGCGGCGTCCCGGTAGCAGCCCCCAGCGCCAACTCGTCCGGACGGCCCAGTCCCACGACTGCTCAGCATGTCTGGGAAGATATGAAGGGCAAGATCCCCTGTATCGTGGATGGGGGGGATTGCAAAGTAGGCCTGGAATCGACCTTTGTCGATATGACCGGGCCGGTGCCCATGATCCTGCGCCCAGGTGCCATAACCCGGGAAATGCTCGAGGAAGTGGTCGGCAGGGTCGATGTCGAACCCTCTGTGGCCAAAGGCCTGGCCATCTCCGATGAGGAAAAGCCGCGTTCTCCGGGTATGAAATACCGTCACTACGCGCCGAAGGGGCAGATGCTCCTTCTGGATGGAACTATGGAGCAGAAGGCCGCCTGGATCCGTAAGGCATTGGAAGAAAGCGATGAAAAGACGGGTCTTCTGATCAGTACGGAACTAAAGGATATGATATTTCCGTCCGAACCGGTCCCGGAAGCGGTCCATCTGGAAGAACTTGGCAGCCATCAGGATCCGGAAGAAATGGCCCACCGGCTGTTTGGCGCGCTTCGGCGCTTTGATGAATATAGATGCACCAGGATCTATGGAGAAGCCTTCTCCGATACCGGAGTAGAAATGGCTTTGATGAATCGCATGCGCCGCGCGGCGGCCGGGCAGATCCTGCATCTACAGAAAGGGATATAAGATGATCCAGCAATCTCTTCAGGAAAGTATCGATCTTTGTTATGAGATCTGTGACGCGATGACTCAAGCCGGCATGGCCCGCTCATCAGCCCTGCCACTGCGGGAGCTTTTGCGTACGGAGTTTGTCAAATTCATGGCCTTTCTTTCCTCTGCGGATGGAGCCGTGTCCCCGGAAGAACTGAGCTTTATCGGGGAAACCACCGGCATGTCCATGACCATGCAGCAGCTGGAATCCTATAAGCGCGTACAGCATATCGATTCCACCTTATTCGTCAAAGAACCGCCGAAAGCCGTTAAATTCTTTGTTTTAGCGGATGCCGCGCATAAACTGAACACCAAGCCGGTCAAGGGCAATGTATCCGATCAATTGATGAAGACTTATCAGGAACTGGGCCTGGGATTTATCGCCTGCAATGAGATCAAGACCGATCGGGAGATCCGCCTGCTGACGGATTATATCAAGATGCTGGAAGATTTCATGAAGGAGTACGGCATCTATCCGATCCACACGGCCAAAGATCTGAAGGCCGGGGCCAAGGCGGAGGAGAAGCCGGAAGAAAAACCCCGCGTCGAGGATCTTCTGGTGGAACTTAACAGCATGGTCGGACTGGACGGCGTGAAGCGAGAGGTCAACAGCCTGGTCAATCTGCTGCAGGTGCAGCGCCTTCGTGAGAAAAACGGCCTGAAGAATACGGTCATGTCCCGCCATCTGGTCTTCTCCGGAAACCCCGGAACCGGCAAAACCACCGTCGCCCGCATCATTGCCAAAATCTATAACGCTTTAGGGATCCTCGAAGGCGGACAGCTGATCGAGGTGGACCGGGCGGGCCTTGTCAGCGGATATATCGGCCAGACCGCGACCAAGGTCACCAGCGTGATCGAAAGCGCTTTGGGTGGTATTCTGTTCATCGATGAGGCCTATTCCCTTACGGTCGGCAAGGGCGAGGGGGATTTTGGCCAGGAAGCCGTCGATACCTTGCTCAAAGCCATGGAAGACCACCGGGATGATCTGATCGTGATCGTAGCCGGTTACTCTGATCTGATGCAGGAATTCTTAGCCTCCAATCCCGGCCTCAAATCCCGCTTCAACACCTTTATTGAATTCCAGGATTATTCTCCGGAAGAACTGATCCGGATCCTGGATCAGATGTGTGAAAAGCAGGATTATAAACTGTCCGCGGAAGCCAAAGAATACGCGAGAGCCTATTTTGAAATCCAGTCCAAGCAGGAGAACTTCGCGAATGCCCGGGAAGCCCGCAATTTCCTGGAGCATGCCATCTCCCGGCAGGCCACGCGTCTGGTCATGAACAACATCACGGATAAAGAAGGTTTAAGCCTTCTGACCCTGGAAGATGTGAAGGAATAAAAGAAAACGCCTGAAAGCATATTTGAACAGCCCTGTTAGTAGTAGATTATACTGTCCAACAAGGGCTGTTCAATGCTTTCGGGCGTTTATTGTTTTGTCAGGGCTTTCAGACGAAGATCCTCCCCGCTGAAGGGAAGCGTTCGGAAGTGCCCCAACAGGCGGGAGACCAGGCGGTCAGAATACAGTTTTCCAAGATTCTGCAAGCTTTGATTGGTGGAAATGATGGTGGAGCGGCC
>ONBQ01000108.1 GCA_900316145.1 uncultured Eubacteriales bacterium | reverse complement strand
ATGAAGGTGCTGCAGCACCGGCTGGAAGTCCTGCAGGAGCAGAAGGAAGATGCTGTCGCCCATGATGACTATGAAAAGGCGGCCCGCATCCGTCAGGAAGAGCTGAAACTCAACAAGGAAATGGAAGAGCTGTCGGTCTCCTCGACCCGCGTACCCATCACCTATGATGACATTGCCCAGGTCGTTGAAATGTGGACCAAGATCCCGGTACACCGCCTCACCGAGGAGGAGTCCGATACCTTGATGCATCTGGAAGACCGCCTGCACACCCGTGTCATCGGACAGGAAGACGCAGTCTCCGCTCTCTCCCGCGCGATTCGCCGCACACGTTCCGGATTCCGCAAGGAAAAGAAACCGGCATCCTTTATCTTTGCCGGCCCGACCGGTGTCGGCAAGACCGAGCTGGTCAAGACGCTGGCCGTGGAACTGTTTGGCAGTGAAGAAGCTTTGATCCGCATCGACATGTCGGAATACATGGAGCGCCATACCGTATCCAAACTGATCGGCGCGCCTCCGGGATATGTCGGCTATGACCAGGGCGGACAGCTGACAGAGAAAGTACGCCGCCGTCCTTACTCAGTCATCCTGATGGATGAGATCGAGAAGGCCCACCCGGACGTCTTCAACATGCTGCTGCAGATCCTGGATGACGGCCGTCTGACGGATTCCCAGGGACGGGTGGTCAACTTCGAGAATACCATCATCGTCATGACTACCAACGCCGGCGCCAGCTTCAAGGGCGGCAATGGTCTTGGTTTCGGTCAGGAGCGTTCCTACTCTCTCACGGAGCAGATCCAGGGAGCCTTAAAAGAATTCTTCCGGCCGGAGTTCATCAACCGCATCGATGAGATCATCACCTTCCATTCTCTGACCAAGGAAGAGATCCGTCAGATCGTTGACCTGATGCTGAAGGATGTTTATCAGGCAGGTGCCCGTCATGATATCACGATCACGGTGGCGGATGATGTTAAGGAACATCTGGCGGAACATGGCTATGACATCCAGTTTGGAGCCAGACCGCTGCGCCGTCTGATCCAGCGGGAGGTGGAAGATACCATTTCCGAAGCCTTCCTCACCGGAGAAGTCAAGCCCGGACAGAACGTGCAGATCATCATGGACAATGGCAAAATTGCCGTATGCCAGGTTGAAACCGCATTATAAGTATGCTATAGTAGGAGCGGATGGACAGAATATACTCTGTCCACTCCGCTTATTTTTATGATCCCGATCATGGAGGTATCGATCATGAACAACTGTCCTGTTCGCGTACTGCAATTTGGAGAAGGCAATTTTCTGCGGGGTTTCATGGATTGGATGATCCAGGAAATGAATGACCGCGGTTTATTTAATGGCAAAGTCGCTGTGGTCGTGCCGATCCCCGGCAAGAGCGACCATCCTTGGGTCGATCAGAACGACCGTTATACCTGGATCGAGCGCGGCGTATCGGAGGGTAAGGTCATCGACCAGCACCGGACCATCGATGTCATCGACAAGGTCCTTGGCGCTTATGAGGATTTTGACGCGTTTCTTGCGGAAGCCCTGAATCCCGACCTTCGTTTCATCGTGTCCAACACGACGGAAGCCGGTATCGCCTATGTGCCGGATGACCGTCCGGACATGGCACCGCCCTCTTCCTACCCTGCCAAGCTGACCCTGTTCCTGCACACACGCTTTGCGGCCGGGCTGCCGGGCCTGATCCTGCTGCCTTGCGAGCTGATCGAGAACAACGCCGGCACCTTAAAACAGATCGTTCTGCGATATGCCGCGGACTGGGGCTATGAGGCGGATTTCATCCGCTGGATCGAAGAAGAATGCTGCTTCGTCTCCACTCTGGTCGACCGCATCGTCACCGGATACCCGCGTGATCCTGCTGTCAAGGAAGCCTTGACCCAGGCGCTGGGCTATGAGGACCCGCTGATGGATATCGTAGAACCCTATCATCTGCTGGTACTGGAGCCCGTTGCCGCCAATAAGAAGGCGGCCATCGAAATGCTTAAAAAGGAGCTTCCGTTTGAGGAAGCTGGATTGAATGTGGTTTGGACTGAGGATCTGACTCCCTACCGTACCCGCAAAGTGCGCATTTTGAACGGAGCCCACACCTCCACCTCCCT
>ONBQ01000104.1 GCA_900316145.1 uncultured Eubacteriales bacterium | reverse complement strand
GAAGGCAATGAGACGGGCAGCCAGTTTCTGAAGAATTATCAGGTGATGATGCGGGAGAGTACGATCTGATGAAACGAAAAATGTACGTGGCGGCCTTGTGCCTTCTGATCCTCTTGTTTTCCGGCTGTTCCGGCCGGAAACAGGAGGTCCGGATGGATGAGGCCGCTGCTTCTTTAACGGAAAACAGCCCGGACGACAAGTATCGTACGAGCTATGAGATCTTTGTGTATTCTTTCTGTGACAGTGACGGTGACGGCATCGGAGACCTGAAGGGTATCGAAGAAAAGCTGGACTATATCGGGGAAACGATGGGCTTCAACCAGATCTGGACGACGCCGGTCTTCCCCTCTCCGACCTATCATAAGTATGATGCGTCGGACTATTTGTCCATCGATCCGCAGTTCGGTACGATGGAGGACTTTGACCGGCTGCTTGCCGCCTGTCATGAGAAAGGCATCCGATGGATCCTGGATTTGGCGGTCAACCATACGTCCGTCGAACATCCATGGTTTCAGCAGGCAGCCGCTTATCTGCGGGAACTGCCGCCGGATTGGGAGCCCTCGGTGGATTACTGCCCGTACTTTGATTACTATCATTTCTCCAGAGAGTATCAGAGCGGGTATGCAGCGCTGGAAGGCACGAATTGGTATTATGAAGCCCGGTTCTGGGAAGGTATGCCGGATCTGAACCTGGACTCGCAGGCCGTACGGGCAGAACTGACGGACATCCTCCGGTTCTGGCTGGACAAAGGAGTCGACGGGTTCCGGCTGGACGCGCTGACATCCTATTATACTGATGATATAGACGCAAGTGTCGCCTTTACCCGTTGGCTTACGGAGACTGTCCGCTCCATCGCCCCGGACGCGTATCTGGTGGGCGAAGTGTGGGCTGATCAGTCCGTTTACAGTCGTTATTATGAAAGCGGGATCGACTCCTTGTTCGACTTTCGTTTTGCCGGTGACAGCGGGGTGATCACCCAGGTGGCAATGGGCAGCCGCAGCGCGGCCAAGCTGGCGGAAGATCTGCGGAGCGAGGAAGAACTTTATCGGTCGATCAGCCCGCAGGCGGTCAACGCCCCCTTCTATACGAACCATGATATGGCGCGCGGCGCCGGCTACTACGGATATGACAAGGGTGGCCGCACCAAACTGGCCCTGGGCCTGAATCTGATGATGACAGGCAATGCCTTCATCTACTATGGAGAAGAGATTGGTATGAAAGGCTCCGGCAAGGACGAGAACAAAAGGGCACCGATGTACTGGTCCGCCGATGGCTTAGAAGAAGGTATGTGCTCTGGCCCGCCGGACATGGACTCCTTTGACCAGAAGTTCGACTCTGTCAAGGCACAGTTGGAGGATCCGGATTCGATCCTCAACTACTGCCGGGCAGCCATTCGGATACGAAAGGCTTTTCCGGTGATCGCCCGTGGCGCTACCGTCCCGCAGGAGGAGTGGTTAAATGAAACGATCTGTGCCTTCACCCGGGAGGGAGAAGAAATGGAACCGGTCCTCATATTGATCAATACGTCCGAGGCAGCACAGACTGTGGATCTTCAAGAAAGCCCGTACAAGCAGATCGCTGGCGTTCTGGCATCCGCTTCGGACAAAGCAGTGCTCAAAGGCACAAAACTGACAGTTCCAGCCCTGGGGATCGTCATTCTGAGACAACAATAAAGGAGATGTGAAATAACGATGCTCTCGCTATTTCACATCCCCTTTTCTTATCTTTCAGTTCAGTTCCCAGACGGTGCCCTCACGGGTATCCTTGATGGCGATGCCTTTCTCAGCCAGTTCTTCACGAATGGCATCAGCTGTAGCGAAATCCTTGGCCTTCTTGGCGGCCTTGCGGGCCGCGATGCGCTCTTCAATGTAGGCGACCAGTTCGTCCTCGGCAGCGGGCGCTTCCGGTTCCTTGTCAGCGGCAGCCAACAGGTTCAGGGAAAGGACCTTGTCAAAATCATCGATGATGGCACGCTTGGTGGCCCCGTTCAGGTCTGCCTTAAGGACGTCATACAATACGGTCAGACCGGAAGAGGTGTTGATATCCTGGGCTACGGCCTCCGCGAACTTGACGCGCCATTCCTCCAGAGCGCCTTCATCGACCGCGCCTTCTTTGTCCAAAGCGCGGATGCGCTTGATGAGTTTGTCATAGGCGTTTCTGGCGTTATCCAGAACATCCCAGGTAAACAGCAGCGGTTTGCGATAATGGGACTGCAGGCAGAACAGGCGATAGACGATGGGATCATAGCCCTTTTCCTCAAGCAGGGAAACGGTAAGGAATTCGCCCTTGGATTTGCTCATCTTGCCGGTCTCATCATTCAGATGGGCGACATGGAACCAGTAGTTGCACCACTTGTGGCCCAGATAAGCCTCGCTCTGCGCGATCTCATTGGTATGATGCGGGAAGATATTATCAACGCCGCCGCAGTGGATATCCAGATACTCACCCAGATTTTTGATGGAGATGCAGGAGCACTCGATGTGCCAGCCGGGATAACCGACGCCCCAGGGACTGTCCCACTTCAGCGCCTGATCTTCAAACTTGGATTTGGTGAACCAAAGCACGAAGTCGGTCTTGTTGCGCTTGGCGGTATCTTCTTCCACGCCCTCACGCACGCCAACCGACAGGTCTTCCTGATTGTGGTTGGTCAGAGTATAGTAATTTTCCAGTTTGGAAGTGTCAAAGTAGACATTGCCCTCTGCGAAATAGGCATAGCCCTTTTCAAGCAGCACTTCGACCATGTGGATGAAATCATCGATCATGGAGGTGGCGGGCACTACAGTATCCGGCTTGCGGATGTTGAGCTTGGCGCAGTCAGAGAAGAACGCGTCGGTGTACATCTGCGCGATCTCCATGACGGTCTTGTGCTCACGCTTGGCGCCTTTGAGCATCTTATCCTCACCGGTATCCGCGTCGCTGGACAAGTGGCCGACATCGGTGATGTTCATGACACGGTCTACATCATAGCCGATGTAGCGCAGAAACTTTTCCAGCACATCCTCCATGATGTAGCTGCGCAGGTTGCCGATGTGGGCAAAATGATACACAGTGGGGCCGCAGGTATACATGCGGACCTTGCCCGGCTCATTGGGCACGAACGGCGCGATCTTGTTATTCAATGTATTATAAAGCTGCAGGGTAACGTTCATGATATACTCCTTCTTTTCTCGAATGGAATGAAATCATTATAACAAAATCTCGCCTGTCTGGCAACTAAAAAAGCATTGACACCCGACACAATTCGGGATATTCTTAACATAATGAAATATGAGGAGGGAACATTATGCGCTGGATCACGGAAGAAAACTATGAAGAGATCATGAAATCGCAGGTGGAACCTTTTGTCGCTGAGCGACGCGAAAGCGGGTATGATGAAAGGGTCAAAGGCCAGCCCATTTATTACGAACACTTCAAGGCGGATGAGCCGAAAGGCGTCATCGTCATCAGTCACGGCTTTACTGAATCCGTGGCCAAGTTTACGGAATCCATTTATTATATGCTGCAGGCCGGTTATGAAGTCTGGGGCGTGGATCACCGCGGACACGGCCATTCTTACCGCCACAACGACAACCATCTGGTCGTCTATGTGGATCATTTTAAAGACTATATTCTGGATCTGAAGCACCTCACGGAAACCCTCGTCAAGCCGCAGGCCCAGGGCCTTCCGGTCTATCTGTACTGCCACTCCATGGGCGGCTGCATCGGCGCCTGGATCATCGAAGAATATCCGGACCTGTTTAACAAGGCAGTCCTTTCTTCCCCCATGCTGGGCCTGGATTTCGGCAAGGTCCCGACAGCGGTCGTATATCTGGTCGCCAGCTTAAAGGGCATGGGCGAAAAGAAAAAGGAGCCCATGAACCCCATCACGGACTTCGCCAAAGAGCCGGATTTCGCGAACAGCTGCGATTCTTCCGAATGCCGCTATCTCTACTATCATAAAAAGCGTCTGGCCGATCCGGACCTGCAGACGACAGCTCCGGCCATCAATTGGGGCAAGGAAGCGGCCAAAGCCTGCGCCAGGGTCACCTCCCGCTTCCAGACCAGCCGCATCCATATCCCGGTCCTGCTGTGTCAGGCGGGCAACGACCAGGTCGTCAAAAACGCTTCCCAGGATCTTTTCGTATCCCGCGTTCCGCTGTGCGAAAAATACTATGTTCCGGATATGAAGCACGAACTCTACATGACAGATTCTCCTGTCCTGATCCCGTACTGGGAAAAAGTCTTCTCATTCCTTAAATGACAAGTAAGCTCCCCTCATTCGTGAAGGGAGCTTTTATTTTTGATATATTCTGTTAATGCCTTGATACGCCTGGACGAAAGATTTCTCGCGCAGGACAAGATCCTGCGGTAGAGGACAGGCTCTTCCATGTCCGGATCAAAGAAATCAGCCGGCTCGATGGAAAGGGCTTCGCACAATTCCAGGAAAACCGGAAGAGAGGGATAGGCGTGACCATGTTCCAGATCATAGATATAGTGGGGATTTTGCCCCAGAGAGGATGAGAGCTCCGAGGCTGAGAGCCCGGCGGATACGCGAAGCTCATACAATCGGGATCCGAAAGAAGACCGGTCCATCAGCGGTTGCCCCATACATTTACAAGATAAAGGATCTCCTCAAGATCCTCCTTATTCAGAGAGCGCAGGGCAGGATACAAAGAAGTCAAAGGATCCTGCCCGGAAGGGACCTCTTGAAAGAACTGAAACGGAGAGATATGGAAGAAAGCGCAGATCTCAAAAAAGTTTTCCATAGGCGGAGCGGATTCCCCACGTTCCAGCCTGGCATAATATCCGGGACCGTGCCGCAGCTCTAAGCTGACCTTTCGTGCCGACTGGCCGGAATCGACCTGCAGCCGGATCAGACGCTGGCGAAATTCCTGCATGGTCATGGCTGGCACCTGCCAAGATCTTCCATGATCGCGATCAGGTGATCCAGCTGATCGGCCCGCAGGTCGCGGGACACCCGGATCAGTTTTTGAGAATGAATAGGAGCAGTCTCTTCCGGACTGAAGAAGATCCCGGGAGTGATCTTGAAGAAATCACACATTTCAAAGAAGTTTTTCATGGTTGGAAGATTTTTTCCATTGATGATGTTGTTGATGTAGCTTGGACCATGCCCCAGATGATAGCTCAGCTTTTGAGAAGACAGCTGACTCTCTTCCTGCAGCTGCATCAGTCGATCGATAAATTGACGCTGATCCCACATGATTTTCACCTCACTATTTTCCAAACTTTTTCAAGGGATATCCCTTATTATACGATAGGATAAAGTTTGTCACAAATGAAATATTCATAGAAAAAGCGCATAATGAATGAAATATTCATCAAAATAGAGGATTTGTCCGAAAAAATAAGAATTGCTATTCGCGGAAGATTCATGTACAATAAAGATGTTCAAACAAACACTCCAAGGAGATGATATATCATGGGATTCTTATTTAAATCTCTGCTCCGGGTAGGGGCTGGCTGTGGCCTGATCGGCTATCTCGCGGCGCCTGCTCAAGTTTCAGAAGAGGCTTTCCGCCCCTTCCAGAACCGTTACATCGCCCATCGCGGTCTGCACTCCGGCAAAGATGGTGTCGTTCCGGAGAATTCCCTCGCCGCCTTCGCGGCTGCCTGTGAGAACGGCTATGGCATCGAGCTCGACGTGCAGCTTTCCGCTGACGGCCAGGTCGTCGTATTTCACGATGACAACCTCAAGCGAGTATGCGGCGTCAACAAACCGGTATGCGCGCTGTCATTAAAAGAACTCCAAAGCCTTTCTCTGCTCGGTTCCGAAGAGACCATTCCGTTGTTCTCTGACGTGCTGGATCTGGTCGCCGGCCGTGGCCCCTTGATCGTCGAATTGAAAAACGGCCGTCAGAACAAAGAACTGTGCGAGAAGACCTTAGCACTTCTTCGCGCATATGACGGACCGTTCTGTGTAGAAAGCTTCGCTCCTGATATCGTACACTGGTTCCGGCTGAACGCTCCGGACATCGTCCGCGGTCAGCTGGCCTGCAGCATCGAAGGCTATGCCAAAGAATCTCCCAAACCGGTCGCCTTTGCCATGAGTCGCTGCCTGATGAATGTCTGGTCCCGCCCGCATTTCATCGCCTATGAACTGACGAAGAAGCCCATTCCCGTCCGTTTCGCCGAACTTCTCGGCGCCAAACGGGTCTGTTGGACCAGCCGCAAACCTGGCGACGAGGTCGATCAGGATACTGTCATCTTTGAAGGCTACCGGCCCGAAGGATGGTTCTAAAACACTTAAAAAACCGGCCACATGGCCGGTTTTTTGTGTGCCTGGATGAAAGAAATGAAGTTGG
Source organism: uncultured Eubacteriales bacterium (assembly GCA_900316145.1). Taxonomy (GTDB): domain Bacteria; phylum Bacillota; class Clostridia; order Lachnospirales; family Bianqueaceae; genus RUG159. The sequence continues at coordinate 197 of ONBQ01000104.1, read as the reverse complement.
TCTTGAGGAAGTTGCTTGGGTTTGATATTGCTCGCTCTTGATATACAGTAATCGCCCGAAGAGCTGCTTGACTCGTTCGCCGTATAAATCCTCGAAAAAATAAAATCAGCAGGTGTGAAAAAAACCTTTGGAATTACTTGATTTTCGCTTCTCCCTTCGTTCCTATACAGTAGTGTTTTGAAAGGCTACTTGATCTT
>ONBQ01000175.1 GCA_900316145.1 uncultured Eubacteriales bacterium | reverse complement strand
TTTCACAGATCGAAGATTCAACTACTAGAGCGCAACAGAAACAGGGGCCATGAAATAACGATTATCTCGTTATTTCACAGCCCCTTTACGATCTTGTCTGCTGCCGGTACCTGGACGGCGAGAACTTGTATTCTTTTTCAAACGCCCGGATAAAGGATTCCGGGCTTGTGTAGCCGACCTGCTCGCTGATCTCGGAGACGGTCTGGTCGGTCTCCCTCAGCAGGTGGATGGCCCGGTTCATCCGAATTTGCCGGATCAAGGCAGAAAAGCCGATGCCGGTCTCCTGACGGATCAGACGGGAGACATGGGCCAGGGAATAGCCGAAGGTCTCCGCCAAGGTATCCAAGGAGACCTCCTGATAATGATCATAAATGAAGCTCAGCATGCGCAGCTGCTGCCCCTTGTATTGGTGCGGGCCGGCTGTGGCTACATAAAACTGGTCCTTATAATGGCGAAGAAGGCGGACAAAAAGGATCGGCAGCATACTCTCCAACACCTGCGGGGTAAAGGAATCCGGCGCGGTATACTCCTGGTACATATCCAGTATATGGTCCTGGATGTCTTCGCCGGTCTCATAAAACAGTATGCTGCCTAAAGGCCTGCGGCTGTAAAGACTGCCGACAAAGAAATCCGACAGAATGTTGTCATAGTGCAGCGTATAAGCAAGGAGATGATCCATCGTATCCCGGTCTATATAAATGCTGAAGACCAGACTGTCATCGGTGACTTCCAACGTGTGGACGGCGCCTGGCGCCAGAAATCCCACATCACCCTTATGGAGGGTAAAACGGCGGTCATCCAGCTGCTGCCCGCAGGTGCCGGTCATAACATAAAAGATCTCAAAATGATCATGCGTATGAGGCGGGCAGGGCTGGAAACGAAGATGCCGCTCCATAACGATATGGTGAGATGCGTCGGGAAAATCAGAAAAAGAAGAAAGGATCCTGGGTGGCTGCTGTAATTCTATACAGCGCATATAATACTTTTCCTCTTCCGTATAAGCTTCCAGAGCGGAGAGAAGAGCAGCCCTATCTGTCATTGTCGAGATCCTCCTTTTTTATATTTATTATGCCACAGTTTTATGATCCGGTCTATACCGGAAAGCGAACGATTTCACAGAAAAACAAGCAAAATCGATATAGGATTTTCCGAGGAATGGGTTTATAATACAGATGAAGCCGTAAACATCGAGCAGAGCGAGATGATGTACCGGGTTCTCAAGGAGCATAACGTGGAAGCTGAGTTCTTTGTTCTGGAAGGAGCCGGTCATGGGGCGGATGATTTCTATCAGGACGAGATCCTGGAGGAAGTCGAAGCATTCTTACGAGACAAGTAATCCTGTTGATATATCAAACTAAAAAAATTTTGTCAGGGTCTTTGTAACGGATCCTGACTTTTCTGCATATACGTTATGAAAAGGAGGTGAGGATGTGGAACCGATGGAAGAGATCTATCAGAAGTATGCTATGACGGTATACCGTTATCTGATGTCCAAAGTCCATAACGCGGATCTTGCGGAAGAGCTCACGCAGGAAACGTTTTATCAGGCGATCCGGAGCAGCGAACGCTTCGATGGTTCCAGCAAGGTCTCGACCTGGCTGTGCGGCATTGCCCGCAACGTCCTGTTCACCTATCGCAGAAAACACCCGGTCATGGAAGATATCCTGGATCAGGATCTGACACAAGGATCAGCGGAATCTGACGCCTTGAACGAACTGGGGAAGGTAGAGCTGATGAGAAAACTGCATGACCTTCCCGAACCCTACCGGGAGATCCTGTATCTCAGGCTGTTCGGCGGGCTGTCTTTCAAGGAGATCGGAGATATCCTGCAAAAGACAGAAAACTATGCCCGTGTTACTTTCTATCGAGGAAAGGAAAAGTTGAAAGGAAGTCTGAAAGATGAATAAAAAGTATACGGTACCTTGTGAGGTGATCCAGGACCTTTTGCCTTCCTACGTGGATGGGCTGACCAGCGAGGTGACGGATCAGCTGGTGAAAGAGCATCTGGAGACCTGTGAAGATTGCAAGCAGATCTATCGTTCCATGACGGATCCGGAACCTGAGGTTTCAGAGGATGACCGGAAGGAGATCGATTATCTGAAGAGGAATAAAAAGAAGAACCGCAAGACCATCATCGGCGTCATAGCCGCCTGCCTGATCCTCGGACTCGGGATCCTCGGCCTCAGGTATTTCGTGATCGGGACCAAAGGCAGCACCGGATGGATCGCCTGTGACGTGCAAGTCAATGAGGAAAAAACACTGATCCTGGATGGTCAGCTGACAGACAGCGGGTCAGGAATTTCGAAAGTGGAATTTGAAGAAAAAGAGAATGGCGAGATCTATGTGACCACTCGCGAAGTCATCGCTTCTTCGCTGCACAGCGGAAGCTTTCATGAAACCTATCAGGCAAAAGAGCCTGTCCGTCAGGTGTGGCTGAATGGACGGATCATCTGGGCTGAAGGACAGACCATCGCCTCGGATATCTTTGACTTGTATGAGACCCGGCATGACTATGTCGGAGATATGCCGGCCAACCAGAAAACGGCAAACGCCTTGCGCATCTCGGACCGGTTAGGTCCCTATACGAACGAACTGGAAACAGGAAGCGAACCCTATGGCTGGAAGCTGATCCTGTCCGAAGATATGAAACGGGAAGAACAAGCCGCGAAACAGGAAGACATGCAGGCTATCGCAGCGGTCCTGATCGGACTTGTCGGCAATCTGGATCATGTCACTTTTGAAGGAACCGTAGAGGGAGAACCCTTTTTCTGGACGATCAACGAAGAGAGGGCCAATGATCTGTATGACCTTTATTCAGTCAAAAACGCTGCGCAAAGCATTGCGGTCCTGAACCGGATCGCAGACAACAGTAGTCTGCTGCGTATCGATGGCTTTGATCAGTTTTCTCCTGATACGGTTCGGGTGGAAGATAATCAGAATGGCAGCGTGTCAGAGAAAGACCCGGTCAACGTGGCAAGACTATATTCGCTGGTGAAAGAGATGCGAATGACGGGTGAGAGATTACAGGCCTTCTCTGAAGATGGAGAATCCACAGACCCAGCAAAAGGCAAGAGCACGTTGAATATCTGGTTCATTGATTCCGAGACCGGCAGTAATACAGGTTGCTGCTTGAAAGGAGCTTATCTGCTGGAAATGGAGGATGGTCAGTACTATTGGAAAGAAGTGGAGAACGGTCAGAATATCTATGATACATTTCTCGGTGTACTGAAAAAAGTGAATGAAAACGGGTGACAATTGTCCGTTTATCCCGGAATCTAAGCATTTATCCCAAATGATTGCGCCTCCCGTCCAAGGAATGTTATGATGATAACAAACCAAGGCGGGAGGTGTTTTTAAGTGAAACAGTTTCCGGTTCCCGGCGAGGAACAAGCTTATTTAGAGTCTCTGAAGGAAAAGGCAAGACCCCATCCGGAAACAGACAAAGAGAAAAAAAGAAGAGAGCGGGAGCAGACGCTTTTTAGAAAAGCTCACAAAGGGATCTATGAAGAAAAGACCCCTGAGGTGGGATCTGCGATCCGGATCAATGGAGAAGAGGTCGAGAAAAAGAAGGCTTCCGGAGAATGGATCCACAAGTTCCGGTACTGGCTGTTCCGCCATTGGTGGAAAGCGGTGCTTCTCATCGCCGTTTTGATCCTTGTGGTTCCGATCCCGAAGCGGGTGCATCGGTCCCTGCCTGCCGTGATCTTTTCAGGATACGAAAGCCGTACCGATACGCTGGAAATAGACGGTTATATTTGGAGGTCGATCCTGTGGGATACGACATTCAGGGGAAGGTTTCGCACCAGCACCTATGATGAAAAAGTAAAGGGGATCCTTTCGGAGCCGGTCGGCACTTCATACCAGGTCTTTCTCATAGATGGCGGTTTGGAGAAAAAGCCGGAAGAGTTTCAGGACCTTTGGGGTTATAATTCTGCTTATACGTATTTTCCTGCCGTGATCGGCGATTTTGACGCGATACTGACCGATGGATTTGCCATCTATATGGCAGCCCCGGCACAGTCTTTGGAAGAAGCCAAAAAGCTTTTTTCGGATGTATTGGGATATACTCCCTGAAATAAATGGAAAGGAGGCGTTTTCCATGAGCAAGTACTATTGTAAAGAATGCGGCAAGGAGATCGAAAAGGGCCTGCCCGTGTGTCCTTATTGCGGTGCTGCCTTGGGAAAAGTAATGGGACATATCGTGACTACGACGCAGGACATGAAACCGAATGATGTCAATAATAAGACCATGGCCTTCTACTCTCTGGATAACGGGGCTTTTAGCTGGATCGTGATCGGTCTGCTGTTGCCGCCGGTCGGCATCCTCTTGTATTTGTTGAGAAGAAAGAAGAGTCAGCATGCGAAGGCAGGACTGGCGGCGGCCATCATTTCCCTGGTCCTGGTCGGGGGTCTGGCGGGGTACTTCCGTTTGCGTAACGCCGGCAGTTTCTTTAATGGATGGATGGATTACTCAGGTCTGATCGGGAAAAGCAGAAGCAGTGTAGAAGAGTATCTCAAGGATCGCAATCAAGGCTGGGCGGAAAGAGATGACGGCAGTATCACCTTGCTGCTTAGAGAAAGCATCGAGGTGGATAATGATTTCGCGGTTACGTTCTGGTTCACAGAGGATGATATACTCTATGGAGTGACCAAGGATTATTCCGGCAAGTTGCCCGAGCGAGGTGACTTCATCCTCAAGTTCTATAAGAGACTGGAAAAGCATTACGGGACACCGGATCAGCCGCCGGCCGCGTTTAAGCACGATACCTGGGAGCAGTTCTATGACGGCATGGTGTCTACTACAAAGACGGCCAATGGCATCGATACCGAGGTCAAGAGCCTGCTGGCAGTCTGGAAGGCTAAAAACGTATTTGTAGATTTCGAGGTGAAGGACGGACGGGCTAAGATCAGCTATAACATGGTCAGAGCAGAGAACTGGCCGGAATATATTCCGTAAATGAAATTGCGGGAACCGAGGCTTGCGGCTTTATGCGGCAGGCCTCATTTTTTAGTGTTCAGAAACAAAACAGACCATTCCTTTTTCAAGCCCTGCGTGTTATAATGCAAGATTGAAGAATACATCCAAAGGAGAATGGCTATGAAATACATCCTGCAAAATCAAAAGCTTCATCTTGAGGCGGATACCAGCGGTGCGGAACTGACCAGGATCTGGGGCGTGGAAAATGGTCGTGAATATTTGTTTGACGCGGATCCTGCCTACTGGAAGCGGCATGCGCCGGTGCTTTTCCCTATCGTAGGCAGCCTGAAGGATAAAAAGCTTGTGATCGAGGGAAAGGATTATCCCATGGGCCAGCATGGCTTTGCCCGGGACTGGGAATTCGTATTAACGGAGCAGACGGAAAACAGCCTGTGGTTCGCCCTGGAGGCGGATGATGAGAGCCGAAAGGCCTATCCCTATGATTTCCGCCTGGAGATCGGATATGTTTTGGAAGACCAGACGATCCGTGTCATCTGGAAGGTCACGAACACGGGAGAAAAGGATCTGCATTATCAGATCGGCGGTCATCCCGCCTTCCTGTGCCCGGAGGGAGCGGGGCTTCGTTTTGACTCGGAACAGCCGATCGTATACCGCTTGCTGAATGGAAACGGCCTGGTCATGGACCAGACTTATGAACTGACCACGGAGAAGGGTTATTATAAGATCCCGAAGGATATGTTTGACAAGGACGCCTTGATCATCGAAGGCAGTCAGTCAAAGAAGGTTTCTTTGTGTGAGCCGGATGGTACGCCGTACCTTTCCGTTGGATTTGACGCTCCGCTGTATGGCCTGTGGTCACCGGCGGGCAAAAACGCTCCGTTCGTGTGCATCGAGCCGTGGTTCGGCCGGGCGGATGCGGCCAGTTTTGAAGGCGGCATCGAGGAGAGAGAGTATGACCAGATGCTTGCTCCCGGCAAGGCTAAAGAGTATGCTTTCACTATAGAGATCGAGAAATAAGGCGGAAAAACAGATGGTTCTGACATTAGCAAAACAAGTACTGATCATGTTCATCCTCTCCGGCGTGGGATATCTGATGTTCCGCACGAAGAAGATCTCCGCCGAGGGGAGCAAAAGCATCGGCAATATCCTGATCTATCTCTCGCTGCCCTGCGTGATCATCAATGGATTCCAGGTGGAGCGGACCAAAGAGACCATGATCGGATTAGGAGTCAGCGCGTTGACTGCGGCTGTCATCCTGCTGGTCTGCATTCTGGTTTCCCGAATCTTCTTTAAGAAGGACCCGATCGCAGCCTTCGCGGCCAGTTTTTCCAATCCGGGCTTTTTCGGTGTCCCGTTGATCGTAAGCTCGTTGAGTCAAGGCGCGGTCTTCTATGTGTCGGCCTTCATCGCTTTCCTGAACCTGCTGCAGTGGACCTATGGCGTGGCCATCATGACAGGGGAGAGCAAGGGATTGTCTTTTAAAAAGGTGATCACGGCGCCGTTCATGATCGCGATCATCATCGGATTGTTCTTTTTCTTCACAGGGCTGAAACTTCCGGCCATGGCTTCAAGCGTGGTCAACTCCATCGCGGCCCTCAATACGCCGCTGGCCATGTTTACGGTCGGCATTTACCTGGCGCAGACGGATCTTCTGGCGATGGCCCGCAGGGGAAAGCTGTACGCGGTGTCCGCGGTGCGTCTGCTTCTGATCCCGGCCATCGGGCTGCTGTTATTGTGGCTGCTGCCTGAATCTATGATGGATATGAAACTGGCGATCCTGATCGCGGCGGCCTGCCCGGTCGGGTCGAATGTCGCGGTCTACGCGCAGCTTCATAACAAGGATTATACGTACGCGGTCGAGACCGTCGTGATCTCTACGCTGTTTTCCGTGCTGACCATACCCGGTATCGTATGGCTGGCACAACAGATCTGGTAAGAAATTATGGAATTTGCAATGCTTTTGGTCAGCAAGCTGGCTTCCATGCTGCTGATGATCGCCGTAGGATTCATCATCGTAAAATGCGGCATTTTGAAAGTAGAGGACAGCCGTCCTATCTCGACTTTGGTCGTGTATGTGCTGACGCCGTGCCTCATCATCCGGGCTTTTCAGGTGGATCTGACGCCGGAGCGCATGCAAGGGTTTCTGGCCTCCGTGATCTTTACCGCCGGGTCCTATATCCTCTGGATCGTGCTCTGCAAGCTGCTGAAAAAACCCTTTCATATCACACCGATCGATGAGGCGACCCTGGTCTACAGCAATGTCGGCAACCTGACGCTTCCGCTCATCAGCTGGGTGCTGGGTGAAGAGATGGTCTTCTATGTGGGCACCATGCAGCTGCCGTTCATCCTTTTCGTATGGACACACGGGTATAAGACCATCCAGGGAGAAGGCAAGATCAACTGGAAGAAGATCCTTCTCAATACCAACCTGATCGCCCTGTATATCGGCATCGCGCTGATGATCGCCCAGATCCGGCTGCCGGAGGTGCTGGAGACCACGATGGCAGCCTTTACGAACATGGTCGGTCCGGCTTCGATGCTGGTAGCGGGCATGGTTCTGGCCGGAGCCAGCCTGCGGCGGATCCTGTTGTACAAGAGGGCGTATCTGATCTGCTTTGGACGGCTGATCGTATTTCCGATCGCGTCCATGCTGGTACTCTATGTGAGCGGGGTCGGAAAGGCGCATCCGGAATGGATCCCGATCCTTATGGCCATCATGATCGGTCTGGCGGCACCCCCTGCTTCCACGGTATCTCAGTTGGCGGTCGTCTATAATAAAGAGGCGGCCAAAGCCAATATTTATAATGTTATGGGTCTTCTTTTGTGCATCGTTACGATCCCCTTGATCGCTATGATGTACCGTGCCTTGTTCGGCATGTAAAGAGGCGTGAAAACAAAAAGGAGTATCAAAATGGTCAAACACATCATCTTGTGGCAGCTGAAGGACGAGTTCAGTGAAGAGGAAAAAGACGCCATCCGCGTAGGGATAAAAGAAGGACTGGAAGGATTGAAGGGCGTGATCCCGGGACTTCTGGAGATCCATGTTCAGTGCGGCCGCCTGGCCACGGCCAACGCCGATGTCATGCTGGATTCCACATTTGAAAGCGAAGAAGCGCTGAATGCCTACACCATCCATCCGGCTCATGTGGCTGTCGCGACGACCAAGGTGCGTCCAAATGTCAAGACCCGCCTGGTCATGGATTTCGAGGCGTAAATCAGGAGAAGACTTATGAAAGCGATCTGGGCGGAAAGACTTTCCCAAGAGAAAAATGTGACCATCAGTTTTCAGCTTCGGCTGCAGGTTCAGAAACCGCTTACGCTGCGCATGGCCGCGTCCAATCTGTATCGTCTCTTTGTAAACGGTGATCTGATCGGCTATGGCCCTGCCCGGGCGGCCGAAGGATATGCCCGTGTCGATGAATATATCATCCCGGAAGCGGAGGAGACCTTCCTTTCCGTGGATGTTTATTCCGCGCAGATCAACTCCTATTATCACATGGAGGAGGCGCCGTTCTTCGCGGCAGAGATCTTCGCGGACGGGCAGCTGATCGCGGAAGCTTCGGATTTTACCGCGTATTTCAGAACGGAACGGGTACAGAAAGTACGCCGGTTCAGCTTCCAGCGTACCTTCAGTGAGGTGTATCACTTCACGGAAGACCCGGCGCGGTTCTGTAAAGGAGAGAGGGAAGGATCATGCCCTGTTGAAACCATTGAAGTCCCGCTGCCGAAGATTCTGGAGAGAGGCGTTCCCTATCCGAAGCTGGACCGGGTGCCGGCTCAGGAGATCGCGGGCGGTGAGTTTGAAAGCCACATGGACGATTCAGAAATAAACAGTGACGATCCTTTTGCGGACATAGGAAAGGCGGTCCGTGACCGGGCCTATGCCGCGATCGACCAGGTCAAGCTTAAGGGCTTTCTGCCTTCGGAATTGACCGAGGACCCGTCCGCCGTGATCGAGACATACAGGTATCGGGAAATGCCGTGTCAGCCTGGACGGGCTTTGGCGGAGGGCCAGTATCGCCTGTATGATTTCGGCCGCACGGTGACCGGCTTCTTTTCCTGGCATATGACCGTTGAAGAGGCTGCTGAAGTGTACATCACGTTTGATGAGGTATTAGCTTCCAATGGAATGGTCGATCCGTTCCGCAACACTTGCAGCAATGTGATCACCTATACGTTAGCGCCGGGAGAATATCATCTCACAGCTTTTGAGGCGAATTCAGCCAGATATACCGCATTGCTGGCCGCTAAGGGAAAGGTCTGCGCGGACACCCCGGGTATGATCCTGTATGAGAATCCGGAGATCGAGGCTTTTGAAAGCCATTATGAAGATCCGGACTGGAACCTCATCACCAAAGCCGCCGCCCATACCTTGGCGCAAAACGGGGTGGACATCCTCATGGATTGCCCGTCCAGAGAGCGGGCTGGATGGCTTTGCGACAGCTATTTCTCCTCCCGCGCAGAAGCCTTCTTTACCGGCCAAAACAAGGTCGAACACAATTTCCTGGAAAACTATGCATTGTGCCCGCCGTCGCCTTATCTTCCAAAAGACATGATCCCGATGTGCTATCCGTCAGATCATAATGATGGCATCTACATCCCGAACTGGGCGATGTGGTACATTCTGGAACTGAAGAATTACGCGGAGCGCACCGGGGATACCAAGATGCTGGAACAGTCCAGGGACAAGGTCTATGGGCTGGTCCGGTTCTTTGAAGCCTATGAGAATGAAAACGGCCTGCTGGAAGATCTGGACAGCTGGGTCTTCCTGGAATGGAGCGCCTGCAATGATGCGGATCACACCTGCGGCGTGAATTATCCCTCCAATATGCTGTGGGCCGCGGCGCTGGAAGCGGCAGGCGAGATGTATGGCGAACCTTCGTGGAAAGAGAAGGCCGCCGCTATGAAGAGTATGATACGGCAACTGGCCTGGGATGGCTCCTTTTTCGTGGACAATGCCATGCGGAACGAGACAGGCATGCTTGTCAATACCGGCCTGCTTACGGAAACGGCACAATATTACGCATTCTATTTTGGGATCGCGGATGCCGAAACATACCCGGACCTGTTTTCCCTGCTCAGGACCCGATTTGGACCGAGCCGCGATACAACGGCAGTCTACCCGGATGTGGCACCGTCGAACGCGATCGTCGGCAATTATCTGCGGCTGGAGCTGTTGATCCGGTATGGCTTCTATGACCAGTGCCTTGAAGAATGCCGTGCCTTCTTCTTGAATATGGCCCGGATGACAGGGACTCTGTGGGAGCATTCCCGGCTGTCCAGCAGTTTAAACCATGGCTTTGCCTCCATGGCCGCGGTCTATATCGCGCAGTGCCTTAAAGCGCAAAACGATAAATAAAGAGTGTGAAAAGCATAATCCTGAATTATTCACCGATATACTGTGAAGACGGCTAAAAGCCGCATGTTTACTGTGAATCTATAGCTTTACTTCTATCATCCG
>ONBQ01000046.1 GCA_900316145.1 uncultured Eubacteriales bacterium | reverse complement strand
TCTGGTCTGACATCATCATGCCGGGCCACAAGCACATTCCCACCCAGTCCGTTTCGGAAGACGCGAAAATGCGTACGGTTGCCATGTACGCGCCGACCAAGACATTCAACCTGGCTGGCATCACTGGAAGCTACTCGATCATTTATAATGACTGGCTCAGAGACCGTGTCAATAAAGTGGCCGGCATGAGCGAACTCAACGGCATGAATGTGTTGTCCATGTATGCGCTGATCGGAGCGTATTCGCCTGAGGGAGCAGAGTGGGCCGATGAACTTCGGCAGGTCATCGATGGAAACATGAAATTTGCCGTAAATTACATCAGAGATAACTTTGAAGGCGTTAAGGTCATGCGTCCTCAAGGAACTTACATGATGTTCGTTGACTGCACCGAATGGTGCGATACGCACAAAAAGACGATGGATGATATCTTAAACGCTGCCTGGGATGCAGGTGTTGCGATCCAGGATGGACGGGCCTTCCATGGACCTTGCCATTTCCGGATGAATCTGGCTTTGCCGTTGTCCCGGGTGGAAGAGGCCTTCCATCGTTTGAAGCAGTACGTATTCTGAGGGGATTATGTAGTAAAAAGGAAAGGAAAGGTATTTAAAGAATGGATTCCAAATATGATAGCCTGAAAATCGAGAACCAGCTGTGTTTTCCGCTATACGCTTGTTCCAGGACGATCATTAAGCAGTACACACCGTTTTTGGAGGCGATCGATCTGACTTACACACAGTACATCACTATGATGGTCCTGTGGGAGAAAAAGGAATTGAACGTCAAGAGCCTGGGTGAAAGCCTGTATTTGGATTCCGGTACTCTCACACCGCTTTTGAAGAAACTGGAAAAGAAGGGACTGATCGAGCGTCGCCGTTCTACGGAGGATGAGCGTAATCTGATCGTCTCTATTACAGAGGAAGGGGAAGCGCTCCGGGAGAAAGCACTTTCCGTTCCTGAGCATGTAGCTTCCTGCATCCGCCTGGAGCCGGATGAAGCAGCCGTTCTGTATAAATTGCTTTACAAACTGCTGGATGAGACAAAAGCCTGAGGATGGCTGGCACTGAACAGTAAAAAAACCATAAAAACCGCTTGCAAAGCGTGTTGGAGAGTGCTATACTATAACACGGTAATGTTGAACTTGAAAGAGTGGGGTCGCCCCACTCTTTCGTTATGCTTGAGGATTTCTTCATGAAGAGATCCTTACGAAGAGGTCTGATCGGTCAGATCTCTTCCGGAATGATAAAAACCCATACTATCGGGGAGGTAACGTGAAAAAACAAGAGATCGTATCGGCGGTGGAAGCGCTGCTGGAGCCCATCTGCGCGGACCTCGGCTATGAGGTCGTGGATGTGGAGTATGAGAAGGAAGGCCGTGAGTGGCATCTGCGGGTGTTCGCGGATAAAGAAGGCGGCTTTTCGATCAATGATTGTGTCGCTTTAAGCCGCGCGCTGGATGCCCGTCTGGAAGAGGAGGACTTCATTGATAACGCGTATCATCTGGAAGTCAGCTCGCCGGGGCTTGGACGCGCCTTAAAAAAGGACAGAGATTTTGTCCGCAGCATTGGCCAGGTGGTCGAAGTCCGGCTCTATAGTCCGAAAGACGAGCTGGAGGGAGAAAAAGAGTTCACTTGTCTGTTAAAGGAGTTTGACCCGCAGGCGCATACGATCACTGTTGAAACGGAAGACGGGACCAGCGTCATGCTGGAACAGAAAGAGATCGCGTTGATCAAACTGGCGATCCTTTTCTGAGCCCGGACGTACATACATTTAGGAGGAAAGAACCAAAAATGAACGAATTTATTGAGGCATTGGAACAGCTGCAAAAGGAAAAAGGCATCGATAAAGAGATCGTCTTTTCCGCCATCGAATCTTCCCTGAAGACCGCCTGCAGCCGCAGTTTCGGTACATCCGCCAACGTCCGGGTGCAGATGGACAGAGAAAACGGCAATGTCAAGGTCTTCGCGGATAAAACTGTCGTAGAACATGTTATGGAGCCGGCGCTTGAGATCTCTCTGGAAGAAGCGCATACCTACAATCCGGATTACAATATCGGTGATGTGTGTGTCGTTGAGATCACGCCGCGCAATTTCGGACGTATCGCCGCTCAGAACGCCAAACAGGTCGTCGTGCAGAAGATCCGTGAGGCTGAGCGGGAGATCATCTACAATGAATACAAGAGCAAAGAGCGTGACATCGTAAGCGGTCTGATCCAGCATAAAGAGCGTAAGAACGTCTATGTCAACCTGGGCAAGATCGAAGCCGTGTTAAGCCCGGCTGAACAGGTCCCCACCGAGACCTACAACCTGAATCAGCGCATCCGTGTGTATGTGCTGGAGGTGCGCCGCACCAACAAAGGACCTCAGATCGTAGCTTCCCGTACCCATCCGGAACTGGTCAAGCGCCTGTTTGAGCAGGAAGTGCCTGAGATCCATGACGGTATCGTCCAGATCAAGAGCATTGCCCGTGAGGCAGGTTCCCGTACGAAGATCGCGGTATGGAGCCGGGACGCGCAGGTCGATCCGTTAGGCGCCTGTGTAGGTGAAGGCAGCGCCCGTGTCAACGCCATTACCAACGAGCTCAATAATGAAAAGGTCGACATCGTGCTTTGGAGCGACCGGCATGACGCGTTCATCGCCAATGCCCTGTCTCCTGCCAAGATCATCAGCGTAGATGTGGATGAGGACGGCCTTACAGCGGAAGTCATCGTTCCGGATGATCAGCTGTCCCTGGCCATCGGCAAGGAAGGCCAGAACGCGCGTCTGGCTGCCCGCCTGACCGGCTTCAAGATCGACATCAAGAGCGAGACGCAGGCCGCCGAAGAAGCCGCCTATGAAGATGAGTACTATGATGAGGATGAAGAGATCGAGTACATCTACGAGGATGAGCTGGATGATTATGATGGTGAGTATGTGGAGGTCGAAGAGCCCTAAACTATGAAAACCCGCAAAATTCCCCAGCGCAAATGCATGGGCTGTCAAGAAGTCAAAGATAAGCGTGAATTGATCCGCGTGGTCCGTACACCGGAAGGTGAGATCGTGATCGATAAGACCGGAAGGAGGTCCGGACGCGGAGCGTACATCTGCCCGAACAGTCAGTGCCTGGAAACAGCGATCAAGCGCAAGGCTCTGGAAAGAGCTTTGGAGACCGAGATCGGGCCGGATGTTTATGAAGCCCTTAGAGGAGCGTTAAACAGTGATGAATGACGCGAAAAAGGCCTTGTCCATGATCAGTCTGGCCCAGAAAGCCGGAAAGACCGCCTCGGGTGAGCTGGCCTGTGAGGCCGCGGTCCGCAGCGGGGAAGCCAAAGTGGTCATCCTGAGTCAGGATGCTTCCGCAACAACAGAAAAGAAGTTTTCGAACCGGTGCTTTTACTACCATGTTCCTCTGGTACGCATCGAAGCGACCAAGGAGGAGATAGGACGGGCGATCGGCAAGGGCTTCCGTTCGGTGCTGGCGGTTTGTGAAGCGGGTCTGGCAGACCATATCATCTCGTTGACAGAAAACATTTCATTATAGGAATAAGAGTTCGAAAGGTGGATTACAGAGTGACAAAGATCAGAGTACATGAACTCGCAAAGGAATTGAATGTACCAAACAAAGAGGTCATGAAGAAGCTCGAGGAAATGGGCATCTTCGTACCTAACCATATGAGCACGCTCGCCCCGGCAGAGGAGGACAAAGTACGTGTGGCATTCGGCCAGAAGCCGGTGCACGCCCGTCCCGCCGCTCCGAAAAAGCGTGTCGTCGTCAGAAAGCGTCCGCAGGCGGATCCGCAGGCGGAAGGAGCCGGGACGCCTGAATCTGCGAAAGCGGCCGCGCCTGCCAAGGCTGAAGCGCCTGTTGCGGAGCCGAAAGCAGAAGTAAAGCCTCAGGAAGAGCCGAAGGCAGAGGTAAAAGAAGAAGTCAAACAGGAGCCTAAGGCAGAAGCGCCTAAGGCGGCTGAGACGCAGCCTGAGCAGCCCAAGGCCGAGGAGCCGAAGGCCAAAGAGCCTGAAAAGAAAGAAGAGCCGAAGACAGAAGAAGCTCCGAAAAAGACCGTGACCCGTGTCGTCAAGAGACCTGCCCTCGAGGGAGAGATCGTACGCCGCGCCGATGGTAAACTGGTGCGCCGTATCGCGGTTCCCAAGGGGGAAACGGCTCAGTCTGTCATGGCTAAGCGTGAAGCAGAGCGCCGTCAGAATGGGGATAAGGAGGTCGAGATGACCGTTGTTCCCAATGGAAGCCGGAACAAGCAGGATGGAGAAGGCCGCAGAGGCCGTACGGATCGTCCGGAGCGGGGAGACCGCCGTCAGGGCGAGGGCCGCACCGATCGTCCGCAGCGCACGGATCGCCGTCAGGGAGAAGGCCGCACCGATCGTCCGCAGCGCACAGGTCAGGACCGTCAAAACCGTCAAGGCACAGCCAATGCGCAAACCGAAGCTTCCCGTGACAACTATCGCACCACGCGTGAAGCCGGTTCCGGCCGTGACAACAGCCGTCGCCGTGCTCATAATAAGGATCAGGCCCAGGCGGCTCTGAACGATATCATCATGCCGGAGCGTCCGAAGACAGCCGAAAAGCCGTCCAAGAAGAGCGGCGCGGCCGGCAAGAAAGAAAAGAACCGTACCCAGGGTGCGGATGATTTCGCCCGCAAGAAGAACAATGCCCGCATGCAGGCCAGCATGATGGATGATGACGCACTGGCGCGTCATCGCAAAAAGCCGAAGCCGAAGTCACAGCAGAAGCATGCGGACGCAGAAGGCGAGCAGATCAAGATGGTCGCTCTGCCGGATACCATGACTGTTATGGAACTGGCTGAGTATCTGGGCAAGCCGGATACCATGATCATCAAGGCTCTTATGATGAAGGGCATCATTGCCGGCCTGAATCAGCAGGTCGAGTTCGAGCAGGCGGAAGAGATCGCTATGGATTTCGGTATCCTGGTCGATCATGAAGTCGAGGAGGATATCTTCGCCTCCTACGCCAACCCGGTCGATAATGAAGAGGATCTGGAGATCCGTCCGCCGGTCGTCGTAGTCATGGGTCACGTTGACCATGGTAAGACGTCCCTGTTGGATAAGATCCGCTCTACCCGTGTAACGGCGGGAGAAGCTGGCGGTATCACTCAGTCCATCGGTGCGTCTGTCGTTGAGATCGGCGGCCGCAAGATCACGTTCCTGGATACCCCGGGTCATGAAGCTTTCACCGCCATGCGCTTGCGTGGTGCCCAGGCTACGGATATCGCGATCCTGGTCGTAGCGGCCGATGACGGTGTCATGCCGCAGACCATCGAAGCGATCAGCCATGCCAAGACGGCGGGTGTTCAGATCATCGTCGCCATCAACAAGATGGATAAGCCCGGTGCCAATCCGGACCGTGTCATGCAGGAGCTGACAGAATACGATCTGATCCCGGAAGCCTGGGGCGGTTCCACCATCTGTGTACCGGTATCTGCCATCACCGGCGAGGGCATCGATACATTGCTGGAAATGGTCCTGCTTACCGCGGATATGGAAGAATATAAGGCCAATCCGAACGCGCCGGCCAGCGGTGTCGTTATCGAAGCTGAGCTGGATCGCGGACGTGGTGCTGTCGCTACCGTTCTGGTACAGCGCGGTACCCTTCATATGGGTGATCCGATCGTTGTCGGCAACACCTATGGACGTATCAAGGCCATGCAGGATGATCATGGCAAGCGCATCAAGACGGCAGGCCCGTCCATGCCGGCTGAGATCATCGGTCTGGACACGGTTCCGGCTGCCGGTGAGCGGTTCTTCGTAACGCCCAGTGACAGGGAAGCCCGTCTGCTGGCTGAAAAAGTGGCCGCACGTGAGCGCCAGAGCATGGTCGAAGGCAGCAAGCGTGTCTCTCTGGAGGATCTGTTCGGTCAGATCCAGGAAGGCAACATGAAGGAACTCAACATCGTCGTCAAGGCCGATACCCAGGGTTCCGTCGAAGCCGTCAAGCAGAGTCTCGAAAAGCTTTCCAACGAAGAAGTGGCCGTACGTGTCATCCATGGCGCGGTCGGTGCTGTCAATGAAAGTGATGTTACCCTGGCGGCTACGGCCAATGCCATCATCGTCGGCTTCAATGTCCGTCCGGATGCCATCGCCAAGCAGGCAGCCGAGCAGGAGAAGATCGATATTCGTCTGTACCGTGTCATCTATACGGCGATCGAAGAGATCGAAGCTGCTATGAAGGGTATGCTCGATCCGAAATTCGAGGAGAAGATCATCGGTCACGCCGAAGTGCGTCAGGTCTTCCGCGCCTCCAATATCGGTGTCATTGCCGGTTCTTATGTCAAGGACGGTAAGATCCAGCGCGGCGCCCAGGTGCGTCTGGTCCGTGACAACATCGTCATCTATGAGGGCGAACTGGCGTCTCTGCGCCGCTTCAAAGATGATGTACGTGAAGTAGCTACCAACTATGAATGCGGTATCATGCTCAACAAGTTCACCGACATCAAAGAGGGCGATATCATCGAAGCCTTCGTGATGGAAGAGATCGAGCGCTGATAGAATACCGCGTAAGGAGTTCGAATGAAAAATACAAGAAGGGGCGGTTCCGGACGGACCGACCGTATCAACGAAGAGATCCGCAAGGAGCTGAGCCAGATCTTTTCTGAGCTCAAGGATCCGCGCATCGACATGCTGACATCGGTCCTTCGGACGGAGACCACCCGTGACTTAAAATACTGCAAGATCTACGTCAGTACGCTGGGCGATGAGACCAAGCGCGCCGAGGTGCAGGAAGCCTTAAACAGCGCGAATGGTTTTATCCGACGGGAGCTGGCGCACAGACTGAACCTGCGCATCACGCCGGAGCTGAAGTTCCTTATGGATGATTCCATCGAGTACAGCATCCATATGGCGGAAATGATCCGTGCCAATGATCCGGGTCCGGCGCCGGAAGAGGAAGAGGATCTGCTTGGGGAGGACTTCTAAGTGACAAGAGAAGAGTTTTCCCTGCTCCTTAGATCTTTTCTGGAAAAGCATGACCGCTTCATCATCGCGGGACACGAAGGGCCGGACGGGGATTGCATCGGATCGGCCGTGGCGTTGGGACTGGCCATTCGTAACATGGGCAAAGAAGCTTATATCTTCTATGATTCCGACGGTCCCATCGTTAAAGAGGCGGAAGTCAGTGATCTACTGCCGCCGGTATCCCTGGAAGAGGCCAGAAAGATCGCCGCAGAGGCTCCCTATGCTTTCCTGATGTTAGATTGCTCGGAGGATAAGCGCCTGGGGGATGGATCCTTCCTCCCGGAACAGGCCATAGATTTCCTCTGCATCGATCATCACAAGCAGAGCGAAACGCCGAAACGGCTGACCTATGTGGAAGATCATACCATCGCGACTTGTGAGATCCTGTATTACCTGCTTACGATCGCGAAGATCCCGATCACCAGGGAAATGGCCGGTGCCCTGTATCTGGGGCTGGCTACGGATTCCGGCGGGTTCCGCCATCCGGGCACAAGCGAAGATACCTACAAGGCTGCTGCTGCGCTCATCGAGCTGGGGGCGGATCCGACCCGTACGCTGAACCGTCAGTTCCACACTCACGCTTTTAAGGAATATAAGGTCATGGCCGCAGTCTTCAAGAAGATGAAGCTTTATGAAGGCGGCATCGTCATGGCTGCCATGACCCGCGGGGATCTGGCCAAGATCGGCGCTTCTCCTGAAGAAGCAAGCGGCATGGTCAGTCACCTGGCAGAGGTCGAAGAGGCCCAGGTCGCCATTTACCTGAGAGAGCTGGAGGATGAGAAGATCAACTGCAGTCTGCGCTCCAGGGATGATACGGATGTCTCCAAGGTCGCCAGAAGCTTTGGCGGAGGCGGTCATATCCACGCGGCGGGCTGCACCATCTGCGAGCCCTTGCTTCTGGCCAAAAAGCTGGTCCTCGAGGCCGTACGGGCGGAAATGAAAAACGCCGGACCGGAGGTTTAAGGTGGACGGCGTAGTCAATGTTTATAAAGAAAAAGGATATACATCGCATGATGTGATCGCCATCTTGCGAGGCGTGTTAGAGACCCGCAAGATCGGTCACACAGGGACTCTGGATCCGGAAGCGGAAGGGGTCCTGCCGGTATGTCTGGGCAAGGCGACCAAGGTCGCTGAGGACATCATGGGCGCGGATAAGCGATATATCGCGGATCTGGCTTTCGGAGCGGAGACCGATACGCAGGACGCGTCCGGTACGGTGACCCGTACCTTCGACTATACCTATGATGAAAAGGCAGTGGAGGAGGCGGTCCGATCCTTCGAAGGAAGCTATGATCAGATCCCGCCCATGTACTCCGCCATCAAAAAGAACGGGATCAAACTGTATGATCTGGCCCGCCAGGGAATGGAAGTAGAACGCAAGGCGCGGCCGGTCCGGATCTTTTCCATCAAGCTGCTGGAAAACCGTCCGGATGGCGCAAAGATCGAAGTCCATTGTTCAAAAGGCGCCTATATCCGCACCCTTTGCGAAGACATAGGGCGTAAACTGGGATACGGCGCGCACATGACTTCTTTGCTCAGGACGGCCAGCGGTCCATACTCCTTGGAGACCGCGAAGACCATCGATGAGTTAAGAGACATGATGCGGGCAGGACGGCAGAACGAGTTTTTGCTTTCTTTGGAGCAGCTGTTCGCGGACTGCAAGGTGTGCAAGGTGCCGGAAGAGGATGATAAATACCTTTACAATGGCAATTATCTGACTTATCCCGTGCCGCAGGACACTAAGAAAAAAGACCTGTTCCGCATGCTGGATTCCAAAGGCAGTTTTATCGGCCTGTATGAAGTCCAGTACATCGCGGCGGACAAAATGCATCTCGTTCCTAAAAAAATGTTTGTTTGATGATAGGATCATCAGGAAGGCAAAGATATGATATTACGGCAGGATGCGGTAAGCAATAGACAAGGGCCGGATCTGCCAGACGGCCCGCTGATCACGATCGGCAATTTTGACGGCGTGCATCTGGGGCACAGGACGTTGATCCTAAAAGCCCAGGAAGCCGCTCGTCTGCATGGCTGGCCGCTCGTTGTCATGACCTTCTGGCCAAACAGCGGGGAAGGCGTGCCGGGCAGAGAGGTCCGAAGGATCTATACCGAAGAGCAGAAGAACGATCTGTTTGAATCGCTCGTGCCACAGGCCTGCATGCTGCGCCTGACCTTCGATGACGGTCTTCGCAAGATGCCGGAGGAGGAATTCTTTCGTCACTTGCTGAAAGAACGGTACGGGGTCAAAGGCATCGTCGTCGGTGAGAATTTCCGGTATGGATATGGCGGGGCCGGCAACGTGGAGACCTTGAAAGCGCATTGCGCGCAAGAGGGAATGTTTTTCCAGGCCGTGCCAGGCGTGCAGGAGGAAGAGTCCGGAAGGATCATCTCCAGTACCTGGATCCGGGAACTGCTGGAAGCGGGAGAGATGGAACATGCAGGGCAGCTGCTGGGTTCCTGCTATTACGCGGAAGGAGAGGTCCTGCATGGCAAGCGGCTGGGACGTACCATCGGGTTTCCAACGGTCAATCTTATGCTGGAACCCGGGCTTACGGAGCCCAGACATGGCGTCTATCTTTCAAGGATCCAGACGCCGGATGGCTGGTTTTACGGCATTACCAATCTGGGCCTGAACCCAACGGTCGAGCATGGAAACCGCATCAAGATCGAGACCCATCTTCTGGAGCATGAGGGGAATCTTTACGGCCGTCACATCCGGGTGGAATTCCTGCGGTATATGCGGGAGGAACACCGTTTTGACAGCGTAGAAGCGCTGAAAGAACAATTACAACGGGACAAAGAAAAGGCCCGTTGCCTGATACAAGAGTTTCACACAGAGAATGGAGGAGAAACACAATTATGAAATACATGGGACTGAACGAACTTCGTAAAAGTTACCTGGGATTTTTCGAATCAAAGGGCCATCTGAAGCATGATTCGTTCTCGCTGATCCCGCAGAACGACAAGAGCCTGCTTCTGATCAACGCCGGCATGACACCCTTAAAGCCGTATTTTACCGGCCTTGAGATCCCGCCGCGCCGCCGCATGACCACCTGCCAGAAGTGCATCCGCACCGGCGATATCGAAAACGTCGGCGTGACCGCCCGTCACGGTACTTTCTTCGAGATGCTGGGCAATTTCTCCTTCGGTGATTATTTCAAGAAAGAGGCGACTGCCTGGGCATGGGAGTATCTGACTCAGGTGCTGGAGTTCGACCCGAACCGTCTCTATATTTCCGTATATCAGGAAGATGATGAAGCGGAGCAGATCTGGAACCAGGAAGTGGGCATCCCCATGGATCACATCGTCCGCATGGGCAAGGAGGACAACTTCTGGGAGCATGGAAGCGGTCCTTGCGGTCCCTGTTCCGAGATCTATTTTGACCGTGGTGAAAAGTACGGCTGCGGCAAGCCGACCTGCGGTGTTGGCTGCGATTGCGACCGCTACATGGAGATCTGGAATCTGGTCTTCACCCAGTTCGACCGTCAGGATGATGGCTCCTATCTGCCGCTGAAGCAGAAGAACATCGATACCGGCATGGGCCTGGAGCGTCTGGCCGCTGTCATGCAGGGCGTGGATTCCATCTTCGACGTGGACACCATCAAGGCCATCCGCGACCATATCTGCCGCATTGCCGGTGTGGAATATGAAAAAGAGCACAAGACGGATGTTTCCATCCGCGTTATCACGGACCATGTCCGTTCCATGACCTTCATGGCTTCCGATGGCATTACCCCGTCCAACGAGGGACGCGGCTATGTCATGCGCCGTCTGCTGCGCCGCGCGGCCCGTCATGGACGTCTGCTGGGCATCGATCATCCGTTCCTGACGGAGATCGTGGGCACAGTTATCGAAAACTCCAAAGAAGCCTATCCGGAACTGGCAGACCGCAAAGAGCTGATCGACAAGGTCATCTCTGTGGAAGAGGAGAACTTCTACCGCACACTGGATTCCGGTCTGAACATCCTGCAAGGTTACATTGAAGAGATGAAGCAGAACGGCCAGACGGTCCTGGAGGGAGAAAAGGCCTTCCGTCTGTTCGATACCTATGGATTCCCGAAGGATCTGACGCGTGAGATCCTCGAGGAGCAGAATTATACCTTTGATGAAGAAGGGTTTGAGGCGGCCATGAATGAGCAGCGCGTGCGTGCTCGTGAGGCCCGCAAAGAAACCAACTATATGGGCGCTGATGCCACGGTCTACAATAAGCTGGATCCGGCTATGAAGACGGAATTCACCGGCTATGATCAGACCTGGGCCGCCGGTTCCAAGATCCTGTCCATGACCTCCGGTGATAAGATCATCGTTGGAGCGGGAACGGGCGAGAAGGTCACCGTATTTACCAACTGGACGCCGTTCTACGCGACCATGGGCGGTCAGGAGGGTGACTTCGGTACCATCCAGACCGATACCGGTGTCATGGAAGTTGAAACCACCATCATGGCCATCGCGGATAAGATCGGACATGTAGGCACCGTCATCGACGGTACCATCAGCGTAGGTCAGGTGACCCGCATGGTCGTCGATTATGACAACCGTATGGCCACGGCCCGCAACCACAGCGCGACGCACCTGCTGCAGAAAGCACTGCAGAACGTGCTGGGCGGACATGTCGCCCAGAAGGGTTCCAGTGTCAATGCCGACCGCCTTCGTTTCGACTTTACGCATTTCCAGGCTATGACCCCGGAAGAGATCGAAAAGGTCGAGCGGGAGGTCAACAACAAGATCCTGGAAGGTCTGGATGTCGTTACGGAAGTAATGGATCAGCAGGAAGCCCGCAAGAGCGGCGCGATGGCTTTGTTCGGCGAAAAGTACGGTGAAAAAGTCCGTGTCGTCAGCATGGGTGATTACAGCAAGGAATTCTGCGGTGGTACCCACCTGAAGAATACCAGCCAGGTCGGTTCCTTCAAGATCATCTCCGAGAGCGGTGTCGCGGCTGGTGTCCGCCGTATCGAAGCGCTGACCGGCGCCAAGGCTCTGGAGTACTACCATGAGCAGGAAAAAGAACTGAACCAGATCGCTTCCATCGTCAAGAGCGCGAAGGGCCGTGTGGTCGAGAGCGTAGAGAGCCTGCAGCAGCAGTATAAAGCCCTGCAGAAGGAGATGGAAAGCCTGAAGGCGCAGATGACCGCCAGTGCCGCGGATGACATCCTGAAGGGTGTCAAGGAAGTAAACGGCATCAAGGTCCTGACTGTTTACCAGGCAGAACTGGGCATGGATGAGCTCAAATCCCTGGGTGATACCTTAAAAGACAAGCTGGGCGAGTGCGTACTGGTCCTGGCCGGAGGCTCTGATAAGGTGCAGTTCGTCGCGATGGCAACGCAAGGCGCCATTGGCAAAGGCGCCCATGCCGGCAATATCGTCCGTGAGGCCGCAAAGGTCTGCGGTGGTGGTGGCGGCGGAAAGCCTGCCATGGCTCAGGCCGGTGCCAAAGACGCTTCCAAGGTCGAAGAGGCCCTGAAGGCGGCCGAAACCGTGATCGAAACCCAGCTTGGCTGAAACCTTGACTTAAGGAGGGGAGAACCATGACCGAAGAAGAATACAGACTGGCCAAAGAACGCAATCAAAAACGCAGAGAAGCGCGCGAAAAAAAGCGCAGACAGAGCAAACGCCTGCTGGCTGGATTTCTGGCCCTGGTCGTTTTAGCCGGCGCCTGCGCCGTCGTGCTTCCCCGCATTCTGAACCGTAACGAAGGAAAGCAGCAAGAGGCTTCTACGCAAGCCCCTGCTGCTGATTCCAATACAGGAGAAGCTTCCGCAGAAACTTCCTCCGAAGAGACCGCGCCGGCAGAAGAATCCTCTATCGAAGAGAGTTCCGAAGCCCCTGTGGAAGAGTCTTCCGAAGAATCTTCCGTGGAAGAATCGTCAGAAGAATCTGTTCCGGAAGAGCCTAAGACCGTGACTGCTAACATCGCGGCCATCGGCGATGTCATGGTGCATCTGGAACAGCTGCAGTTTGCCTATGACGCGAATACCGATTCCTTCGACTTCGCGCCATGCTTTGCCATGATCAAGGATGAGTTGTCCGCGCCGGATTACACGGTCGCCAATCTGGAGACCACCTTTGGCATAGAAGATACCTGGACCGCGGACCGGTTCCATGGATACACGGGCTTTCCGTGCTTCAATTCTCCGGAGATCCTGGCCACCAACTTAAAAGATGCCGGTATCGACTTTGTCGGCACTGCCAACAATCATTCTCTGGATTCTCATCCGGATGGTATTCAGCTGACGCTGGAGAAGGTCCATGCCGCGGGTCTGGACTCCACCGGAACGTTTTCCGAACTGGACGCTCCGCGTTACACCTTGGAAGAAGTCAATGGCATCCGTATCGCGTACATGGCCTACACCTACGGCGCGAATGGATTCTCCATGCCGGAGGGACAGGAAGGATACTTCAACTCCTTCGTCGACTATCATCAGGATCTGATCGATCAGATGTATGAAGATGTCAAAGAAGTAGCCGCGCTGCCCGAGGTCGATATGGTAGCCATGCTGCTGCATATGGGTGAGGAATACTGGTATACGCCTACGGCCAAGACCCAGGAAGTTGTCGATGAACTCTTCAAAAGTGGATGCGACATCATCTATACCAGCCATCCGCACGTTCTGGAGCCCTTCGAGTTCCGCACGGTCGATAACGGAGACGGCACGACCCGCCAGGGCTTCGTCATCTATTCATTGGGCAACTTCATTTCCGCCCAGCACTATGTGAGCGGCGGCGCCTATACGGACGTTGGTGTCATTCTGGACATGGATCTGGAGAAGACGGGCGATGAGCGTCCCACCATCACCGGTGTCAAGCTCATGCCTACCTACTGCCAGTGGACCGGTGACAACATTCGTGTTATTCCGCTGGAGAAAGCGTTGGATTCCTACGCCAACGGCAACAATGATTATGCCTGCACCGGCACGCATTATGAGCGTCTGCTGGATTCCCAGCGGTTCTTCCAGAATACCATCTGGCCGGCACAGTATAATTATACGATCGAGG
Organism: uncultured Eubacteriales bacterium; assembly: GCA_900316145.1. Classification (GTDB taxonomy): domain Bacteria; phylum Bacillota; class Clostridia; order Lachnospirales; family Bianqueaceae; genus RUG159. The sequence continues at coordinate 11,877 of ONBQ01000046.1, read as the reverse complement.
ACGGATATTACGTCATCGATATGAACGGGGTCTGGCCCGCTGCGGGAGAAGCCCAATCTGAATAAAAGGAAGTGAATGCCATGGAATCCATGGAAGATTTTGCAAGCATGCTGGATGCCTCGTTTGAGGATGTCCGCAATGGAGATATCGTAGAAGGTACCATTCTGGAAGTGCAGAAGGACACGCTGGTCGTCGACATCCATTCCTTTATGGACGGCGTGCTGCCGGTCACAGAGCTGCTCTATGAGAACGAGGTACTGGAAGACCTGTACCATAAGGGGGATACGATCAAGGTCATGGTGACCCGCGTGGACACCCGTGGCGATACCATCTGGCTGTCCAAGAAGCGGGCGGATGAGATCGTGGTCTGGGATGAGCTGGAAGAGATGCAGAAGGAAAACCGTCCCATCCTGTTCCAGGTCAAGGAAGTGGTCAAAGGCGGCCTGCGCATCCAGTATAAGGGCGTGCGTGGTTTCCTGCCGCAGTACCAGATCGCGGAGGAAGAAGTGGAGCATCCGGAACTGTTCGTGGGCAAGGGCCTGACCGGCCTGGTGCAGCGCGTAGACCGTGAGCGCCGCGATGTCGTTGTCAGCGTAAAGGAATATCTGCGCCGCCAGCGTCAGGTAGCCCGTTCGGAATTCATGCGCACTGTCCATGAAGGTGACGTCTATACCGGCACCGTTTCCCGGGTGGAACCCTATGGCGCGTTTGTAGAGATCGCGCCGGGCGTAGATGGCCTGATCCATGTGTCCGAAATGGCCTGGACCCGCGTAAAGCATCCTTCAGAGGTCGTAAATGTGGGGGATACCGTCAAGGTCACCGTCCTGAATGTGGATCCGGAGCGGGGTCGTATCGGACTGCGCCTGAAGGATCTGAATCAGGATCCCTGGGCCAACCTGCCGTATTCCAAGGATCAGCAGCTGGATCATGTCAAGGTGGCCAAGATCATCGGCAGCGGCGCGTTCATCACCCTGCCCAATGGGATCGAGGCATTTCTGCCAATCTCCCAGGTGTCGGAAAAGCGCATCCGTTCCGTCAGCGAAGTGCTGAAGGAGGGGGATACCGTTTCTGTCAAGATCAGTCGCATCGACAAGGAGCAGAAGCGTATTTCTGTGACCATGCGCGGCCTGGGCGAACCGGAAGAAGAAGTTTTCACCTATGAGAATGATGAAACAGAAGGGTATTCCATCGCGGATGCCTTCAAAGGATTATTAAAATGATACATGTATACTATGGCGACGGAAAGGGCAAGACCACGGCAGCCATCGGGCTGGGCGTGCGTGCGGCCGGCTGCGGATGGAAAGTCTCAATGGTCCAGTTCTTCAAAACGTCGCCAACCGGGGAGCTGGACGGGCTGAAAAGCCTGCCCGGCTTTTCTGTTTATCGGTTCGAACGCCCGCACGGTTTCATCGATCCGTCGGATCCGGAGATGATGGATCAGCTGAAAGCGGACATGAACGAAGCCATTTCCTTTGCGGAAGGGGATGACTGCACCATGCTGATCCTGGATGAGGTCCTGGACGCGGTGCATCTGGGCCTGATCGACGAACAGCGCCTTCTCACCCTGTGCCGCTTCAAGCCGGAAGTCGTACTGACCGGACATTTTCTGCCGGAAAAGATCAAGGATGCGGCGGATTATATCACGGAAATGAAAAAGCACCGGCATCCCTATGATAAGGGTGTGCCGGGCAGAAAAGGAGTGGAGTTCTGATATGAAACGCGCATTCTTAAAAGCACCATTTACGGTGGAGATCCGCGATGTCGACCGGGAGCCCACGGGTCCGGATGAGGCAGTACTGAAGGTGATGGCCTGCGGGGTCTGCGGATCGGATGTCAACGCGGCGTATGCGAACCGGGAGTTTCACCCCTTTGGCCATGAACTTTCAGGCATCGTTGAGGAGATCGGCGCGCATGTTAGCAATGTGAAAATGGGAGACCGGGTAGCTATGGAGTCCTCCAGCTACTGCGGGACCTGTCCGGCGTGCCGCAATGGACATCCGGAACTGTGTGAGAACAAATATGTTCCGCCGTATTATGGATTCGCCGAGCAGATCGTGGTCAAGGCGCAGACGCTGGTCCCGATCCACAGCCTTTCCTTTGAAGAAGCTGCCATCATCGAACCCTTCGGCGTAGCGATGGATCTGGTAGATGTTTGTGACATCCAGCTGAATGATCATGTCGTTGTCTTTGGAGCGGGCCCGATCGCGCTTCTGGCCATCCGCCTTGCCAGGCTGAAAGGAGCCGGCCGCATCACAGTGCTGGCCCATGCTCATTCCAAGAAAAGGATCGAACTGGCCAAGTTCTACGGAGCAGACCGTATCATCTGCACCGATCAGGAATCCCCGGTGGAAGCCTTGAAAGGCGAAAAGGTAGATCGGATCCTGGTCACCACGCCGCCTGTCACGCTGAAAGAAGCGGTCCAGATCGCCTCCTTCGGCTGCGTGCTCTGTGATATCGGCATCGCGAAAACACCGCAGGAAAGCCTGTGCGAACTGGACATCAACCAGATGCATTTCAAGCGCTTGCAGCTAAGGTTCTCCCACGCGACACCGGCCCTGTTCTTCCCCCTGTGCATCGATCTGATCGAAAAGGGTCTGGTGGACGTAAAGCCTTTGATCACGCATCGATTTGCCCTGGAAGATATGCAGGAAGCCATGACCACGATCCGGACGGACAAAGAGAACGTAGGAAAAGTGCTGATGGTGGAGCATCTGTAATCAAAAAAGAACAGCCTGATTCAGAATTCTTTCTGGATCAGGCCGTTTTTGTTTTACCATCCAAACTCATCATAGTGGGGTTCGATGATCGTTTTATTGTAATCATTGCCGCCTGGAAAGTTGGCGCTCTTTAGGATGCCGGGCGTGATGCCTTGCCCCATCAGCTTTTCGATGGCCACGGTGGTCATGCTCCAAAGCAGTATATCGCTGGCGATGCCGCTGGCGGCCGCGTAATGGGCTTCGATACCAGGCACTTCCATCATGGCCTCGGCGGCCGGCGCGCAATTATCCATGACCAGATCCACCATTTCATAAAGCTTTTTGCCGGAAGGATGGACGGCCTCTACGGCCTGGGCGTATTCCATGGAAAGGAACGCGATGACCTTGATCCCGTATTTCTTGGCTTCATAGGCAAGATCCACGGTGCTGACCGTGCGACCGGATACGGAGCTTACCATAAGCACATCGCCGGGCCGCATGTCGGACATTTTCAGCGCGTATTCCGCCATGCCCCATATGTTGGAGTCCAGGTCAGACCGGTCACGGACACGCCCGTTTCTCTCCACCTGCATGCCATAGGAGAAGTGCTTGTAGAAGATGGGCCCGCCGCCCCGGTAGATAAGGTCGTTCTCGATCGAGTGGCAGATCTTGGAAAGATAGATGTTGCCGCCATTCGCGACGGTTTCGGCGATCATTTCGCCGGCTTTGATGATGTTTTCCCGCTGGGTGGTGCGCACTTTATGGATGAGCTGATCCAATCTTTCATTATAACGATCCAGTAACATGATAAGCCTCCTTTTATCCCATATAGAATATATGATCTTTGTATCGTTCCAGCATGGCTTTGTTGTGTTCATCCCCGCCGGGTACATTGGCGGAGATAAAAACAGGAACCGTCTGTCCGGTTTCCGCGACCAGTTCCACCGCGCGGGTCATAACGGCGTTCAGAATGGCCGCGCCAACGGCGGTAGAGGTTGGACCGACTTTTTCCGCGATGCCGGGGATCTCTATGGACCCATCGCCCACGCAGCCTCCGTTGTCGATGACCAGGTCTGCCACATCCATCAACAGCTTACCGGAGGGATGGCGGGAGGGGATCTGCCGGCCGGTAGCGACCGAAGTCAAAGCAATGACACGGGCGCCTTTTTCCTTGCAGCGCAGCGCGAAGTCCACGGTAACGGTGTTGCGGCCAGACACGCTGTGAATGATCACGACATCCTCCGGGCCGATGGGCTGATTCTCCGCGATGATCCGGCCATAATCCGGCAAGCGCTCGATCTGGCTGGTCATGGTGGCGGGATCGATATCCAGGTACAAGCCTGGAGCGCGTACGGGATTGATCGTGGCCATGCCGCCGGTGCGGTAATACAGTTCGAAGGCCAAAAGACCTGCGTGGCTGCAGCCAAAGGCGAAGATATTGTGCCCGGACAGGGTCGCCTTGCAAAGCATCTGAGAAGCCTCTTCCAAGATTTCGGCTTCTTCCTTCAGCACGTTGTCCAGGATACGGTGAATGTTGTCGAAATAAGCATGGATCGCGGTCATGCCTCGATCACCTCCTTCGGAAATGAAGCTTTCAGAATAGAACGGGCTTCTTCGCGGGAATGGCCGTTCTTAAGCAGATACTCCATAGGCCCGGCCATGACATGCTCGAACCAGGGGCGATGGATCTGCATCTTTGGGTATTGTTCCAGCACGGTGTTGCGGAAGGACTCATACATGAGAGGATGGGCTTTCCAGCAGCCTCCGCACAATGTGATCTCCGTTTCCGGTGGATGTTCCCGGTCTAACAGGGTCAGCATCTGCCGGCCCAGGACCCGTCCCGCGTCTTCAAACAAGGCCAGGGCATAAGGATCACCGGCCTCGGCGGCCTGGGCTACCAGGGGCACGAGCCTGGCTACGACCGGGAAAGGGGCAGGCGCGCCATACACGGCGCCTACGATCTTCCTGGGGTTTTCTTCCGCCTCAAAATGCTTCAGAAACAGGGGAGTCATAAGAGTATCGTGCCCCCAGTCATCCAAAGAACGGATGACCAGGCGCAGGGCTTTTAAGCCGATCCAGGTGCCGCTTCCCTGATCCCCCAGAACGATGCCCCAGCCGCCAACGATGGAGCGGTGGTCCGGCCCAACATAAAAGACATCCGAGCCCGTGCCGGAGATGGCTATAAGGCCTTGGTATTTGCCGCAGCCCGCGATCAGACCGGCTGTAGGCTCGTCAAAAAAGGTGATGCGTTCCACCTGGACGCGGGACCTAAGCTCCTGCTCGAAGAGCTTTTTATCCCCCACGAAGATGACGAAGGCTTCCTTGATCATGGATACGCTGGGGAGCACCTGATCCAGGCATTCCCGGATATGCACAAGAACACTGGCCGGGTCATTTTGCGTCGTATTGACCCCGCCGGAACGGCCTTCGCCGCAGATCTTAAGATCGGAATCGAACAGGATGGCACGAAGCTTGGTTCCCCCGCCATCCACACTCAAAAACATACCCCCACCTCCCAATGCATCGGTCTCAAAAACATATGGACAGAAAAACCTCCTATGGATTTCGTCAGGCGGGGTGTGGCCTGAGAAATCCATAGGAGGTTTTAGATCGTCCTTTCGTCGCCAAAGAAGAACAGGGCTACGGTGCCGGGGCCGGTGTGCGAGCCGATGACACCGCCGATGGAATTGATCATGACTTTACCGTTCATTTTCGGGAACTTTGCTTCGACCAGGTCGGCAACGGCACGGGCATCTTCATAGCAGGCAGAGTTGCTGATGAACACGCGGCCATCATAATCATACCCGTTCCGGGCATGCAGTTCCATTTGATGTACGATCTCCTGGATGACCTTTTTCTTGGTGCGGATCTTAAAGCGCGGGATCAGCTTGCCTTCGGAATTGACGTTCAGCAGCGGGCAGATCTTAAGAGCCATGCCGACGAAACCGGAAGCCTTGGAAACGCGGCCGCCGCGGATGTAGCTGGTCAGATCCGTAGAGAAGAACCAGTGATGCACGTGCTGGATATTTTCATGGATCCAGTTCAGAACTTCATCAAAGGAAGCGCCGTTGTCCTTGCGCTCAACAGCCTCCGCTACCAGCAGACCATATCCACTGGACGCGGCTAAAGAATCCACGATCTCGATGCGGCGGTCCGGGAACTGCTCACGAAGGCTTTCTGCCGCCAGACGCGCGGAATTGACGCTGCCGGAGATGCCGGAAGAAAGGGTCAGATGCAGGATGTCCTTGCCGGCCTCAAGAAGAGGGGTGAAGAAGGACTCATACTGTTCTACATTGACCTGGCTGGTGGTAGGCTGCGCGCCATCCTGGATCATTTTATAGAATTTATCGAAAGGAATGGTCTTGCCCAGATCATCCGGATAGTCCTTGCCATCGATGGTGTAATGGAAACAGACGTACGGCACCAGATGTTCATCGAACCAGGACTGCGGCAGATCTGCGGTAGAGCAGCAGGTGATCATATAATCGTTCATGGAAATCCCTCCGATAAGAAAGTGTGTCATTTTGACTTTACCTCAAAACTATGCTACATTATAACATGAAATTAACATGAAATCAAGAAAAGTACAATCCTATTCTTAGCGGAGACAAACCATGGATTTTATGATCATAGCCGGACCGGGACAGACCGGAAAAACCACATTTCTGCAGCAGCAGATCATCGATACGACCATAGAAGAGCCGGAGCAGCGCATCATCTATATCGTACCGGAACAGTCGACCCTCATGGTCCAGCAGCAGCTTCTGAATAAACACCCCCGCCACGGCATTTTGAAGGTGGAGATCTTAAGCTTCAACCGCATGGCTTACCGCGTCCTGCAGGAGACAGGATCCGATCAGGACCGCACCCTGGATGACATGGGCAAGTCCATGCTGCTCTATAAGATCGCCCTGGATCATCAGGACGAACTGATCTATTACAAAGACAGCATCCGCAAGCAGGGTTTCATCGGACAGCTGAAGATCATGATGACAGAGATCTACCAGTATCGACTGGACAGCGCGTTTTTTGACCGTATTTTAAGCAATCTGGATCAGGACAGCACGCTGTACCGCAAACTGCATGATATCCGCATCCTGACCGATGCCTTCCGGGAGAAGACCACCTCCGGACAGATCCCGACAGAACAGCTGCTGGATCTTTTGGAGGAGAAGATCCCGGAGTCACAGATCCTGGACGGAGCAGACATCTACATGGATGATTTCTTCGGCTTTACCCCGCAGCAGTATGGCGTGCTGGACCAGTTGTGGAAGAAAGCCCGCCGGGTGCGCATGACGCTGCCCATCGACAGCAAGACTTTGAAAAGCCGCCATGCGGATGAGGGATCCATGTATTATCAATCGGTCAAGATCCTGAAAAAGCTGGAAGAGATGGGCATACAAGAGAAGGTCCGCTACCTGGATACTTCCTACAAGGATCCTGTGCTTAGAACGGTGACGGAAGAGATGCTTCGCGTGCGGCTTTCCGAGCGGATCATCGAAGATCCGGACCATAAAGTGCGCGTATATAAGACCGAACGCCCGGAGGATGAAACGGAGTGGGTCTTGTCTTCCATCATGCGGGATGTTCAGTTTGGCGGCCTGCGCTTTGAAGATACCGCCATGCTGGTCGGCTCACAGGAGACCTATCTTCCCTTGATCGAGCGGCTGGCCGGTCGCTATAAGATCCCGGTCTTTTTGGACCGGAGAGCGGAGCTGAATGAGCATCCCGCCGTCCGGATGCTGATGGACGCGTTGTACATGGTCACCCACCGCTATACCTATGACGCCGTTTTTTCCTGGGCGAAGAGCGGATACCTGCCATATCCGGAAGACAGGCTGGATCAGCTGGAAAACATGGCCCTGAAATGGGGCTTGAGAGGCAGAGAACGATATAAAGCCGCTTTCCAGGAATTGTGCGAAGAGGACGAGGAATTAAGAGAAAGAACGGAGACGATCTTTGAAGCGCTGAAAGGACTGGAGTCGGGAAAAGCTCCGGCCGATCAGTATACCGAAGCCTTTATTCTGCTGATGCGGGCTTTGGGACTGGAAAGCCAGCTGGCTGAGCAGGCAGCCTTTTTGCAGGAGGAAGGGCAGGCATCCAAAGCCGCTTTTTATGAGCAGACCTATGAGGCGGTCCTGGCGGTCCTGGAACAGATGCATCTGGTCTTAGGAACGGAGACCGTTGACCTGGAATCCTACAGTGAGATCCTGAATACCGGCCTTTTGCAGAGCCGGATCGGGATCCTGCCGCCTGCGCCGGATCAGGTGCAGGTCGCGGACCTGACAAGATCCCGCATCGCCAACGTAAGATCTTTGTATATCATGGGTTTCCAGGATGAATCCTTCCCGCAGATCGCGGAGGATCCGGGCCTTTTGAGTGATGTGGAGCGTAAAAAGATCTCGACTTATCATGATGTGGCCGCGGATCGCACACTTAGGATGGGAGAACAGATCTTTTACCTGTATAATGCTTTGGGCAAGGCGTCCGACAAGGTGACCTTCACCTATTCCACCACGGATGGACAAGGCGCGTCCAAGCGACCATCCACCTATGTGCAGCGGCTGAACGCCCTCCTGGGAAAGCAGAATCTCTATACAAGGGAGGAAGCATTGCCCATGCATCCGGACTGGCTGCTGGACCGTCTGTCCAGAGGTCTGGAGCCCGCTCCCAAGGAAGCTTCGGAAAAGAAATGGCTGAAAGATCATGACAGAGGGCCCTATCTGGATCTGGTAGAACAGGGCCGGCTGGATGAACTGCCGGAAGAGGCCTTGGGGAATGAAGAATTATGGAAGCTGGCCGGGCTGGACAGGCACGCTGTCAGCGTGACGCAGCTGGAGCAGTATGCCCGCTGCCCCTTCAGCTATTTCCTGCGCTATGGGCTGAACTTAAAAGAGCGTGAAATACTGGACGTCCGTCCGCTGGATGATGGCAACGTCCTGCATGAATTGCTGGAAAATGTGGGAGCAGAGCTGGCAAGGGAAGAGGTGCTTTCTGAACAAGAGATCGAAGCCAGGATGGACCGCATCCTGGAGATCGAGAGCGAGCAGTTTTCCCGGTATCTGGCCAACAGCCGGTTCCGCTATTATTGGGGCAAACTGAAGAATTCCGCCGTAAAAGCGATCCGTGTTCTGACCGAGCAGATCCGTCTGGGCGAGTTCTATCCGGAAGCCTTTGAATGGACATTCGGCGGGCCGGGCGGAGGAAGAAAAGCACTGGAGATCCTGCTGCCGGACGGTCGCTCCATGATGCTGATGGGCAAGATCGACCGGGCGGACCGGCTGAAATACGGAGAGGAAGAGTTCATCCGCATCGTGGATTACAAGACCGGACGTACTAGCTGGAGCCTGTGGGATGTATTTGACGGGATCAAGCTGCAGCTGCCCCTGTACATGGAAGCCTACCAGCAGCAAAAAGGCGGAAAGCCGGCCGGCCTGTTCTATTTCCACCTGGTGCCCCCGACGCAAAAAGGAGATCCGGAGCAAAGCGCGGCAGACAAAGAACGGGAGATCTTAAAAAGCATGCATCTGGATGGCCTGATCCTGGATGATCCGGTCATCGTTGAAAAGATGGATGAAAATCTAGGGCCTGGCATGGGGCGCTCCTCCGTGCTCCCGGTCTATATCACACAAACCGGAAAGGTGTCTGGTGAATCGAAAGCGGATGACGATCAGTTTCAGGCCTTGCTGGCCTTTGCCAGAAAAAAGGCCGCTCAGATGGGAGATGAGATCGTTTCCGGCCGGGTCGAGCCCAACCCGATCGTGGAGGGGCAGACGATAGCCTGCAGCTATTGCCCTTATAAAAATGCCTGCCGGTTGGATCCTGCCAGACATCCGGAGAAGGTCCGCAGGCTGGATGGGCATAAGAATGAAAAGTTCTGGGAGAGTATATAATACAGAATAATAACCTGAAAAAAGCGTTCCCAATTGATTTGCGGAACGCTTTTTACGTTCAAAAAAAGGAAATCCGGCATGGATGTCGAATATTATAGGACAGAACGAAGTATTCCAGAAGGGGGGAGAGCCATGTATTATCCGGATGAGGTCATCCAGGAGGTCCGGGAGCGGACGGACATCGTAAGCCTGGTATCCGGCTATGTTTCGCTGCAGAAGAAAGGCAGCAATTACTTTGGCTGTTGCCCCTTCCACAATGAAAAAACACCTTCTTTTTCCGTAAACACCAAGGAGCAGTTTTTTTATTGCTTTGGGTGTCATAAAGGGGGCAACGCGGTCACTTTCTTCATGGAAATGGAGAACCTCACCTTCCCGGAAGCGCTCAAAGAGCTGGCGGACCGGGCCGGGGTCACCCTTCCTCAGGCAGAACTGTCTGAGCAGGAAAAGCGCCGTATAGAGGAGCGCACCCGTCTTTATGATCTCAATAAAGAAGCGGCCCGCTATTTTTACTATCAGCTTACGCGCACCGATCAGGGAGCCAGAGCCCGAGAGTATTTGAAAGACCGTGGTGTCAGTGAGGAATACATGCGGCGTTTCGGCTTAGGGTACGCGGGCATCGGCCGTAACACACTGTATAACTATCTTTCCTCCAAAGGCTATAAAACGGAGGAAATGGAAAAAGCCCGTCTCATTACCGTCCGCAACGGCAAGATCTATGATTATTTCTTCAACCGCCTCATGTTCCCGATCTTCAATTCGGCCGGACAGGCCATCGCCTTCGGCGGCCGGGTCATGGGAAGCGGGGAACCAAAATATTTGAACTCGCCCGAAACGGAAGTGTTCAACAAGCGCCGCAACCTGTACGCCATGCAGTTCGCGAAGAAGAGCCGGCGCAAGGAAGCCTTGATGGTCGAGGGGTACATGGATGTGCTTTCCCTGCATCAGGCCGGGTTCGACAACGCGGTCGCCTCGCTGGGCACCGCCTTAACACAGGAGCAGGCGCTGCTCATCAAGCGCTTTTACAATGACATCGTATTGATCTATGACAGTGACCGGGCCGGTACGCAGGCGGCGCGCCGGGGCATCCCTATCTTGGAGCAGGCAGGCTTAAGGGTGCGCGTGCTTCGGGTCCCGGATGCCAAAGACCCGGATGAATATTTAAAAAAACACTCTCCTGAGGACTTTCAGGCGTTGATCGACAATGCCATGAATCCCATTGATTTCGAGATGCTGGTCCTTCGGGAAGAACATAAAGGCGGCTCCGCCGAGGATAAGGTCGAGACCGTCAAAGGCATGGCCCAGCGCCTTGCTGAGATCGACAATGACCTGGAGCGTCAGATCCACATCCAGGATACCGCGGAAAAGCTAGGCGTCAGCGCGGAGGCCCTCCGAAAAGAGGTCGAGGAGATCCGCCGCACCACAGGCATTCTGGACCGGCGTCCGGCTTCGGACAATGCCGCTCAGGGCCGGGAGGAAAAGATCACGGCGCGCACGCAGCTGCTCAGCATCCTGATCCAGGATCAGAGCCTGGTGCCGATCGTCCGGAAATATATCGAACCGGCTGATCTTAAGCCGCCCGGGGCCTCAGAAGAACTGGAAGTCTTCGTCCGGGTAGCGCAGGCTCTTTACCGCGGCAGCGAAGAGGGCAGGACCATCCTGGCGGCCGATCTGATCAGCCAAGGCGCGGACGCCAAAGATCAGGAAAGGATCACCTCGCTCCTGCAGTATCCGCGGCCGGAAAGCAAGGAAGACCTGGAAAAATTACTATCAGACGTTATCCGCAAAGTCCGGTTGGACAGCCTGGAAGCCCGTCTGGAAGCCCTGTCCTCCGGAGAGAGCACCAATGAAGACCTGGCCGCCATGCAGGGCATCATCATAGAAAAACGTAAATTGCAGAATTTTATGATCCATATTCCCTGATCCGGGATCGTAAGGATCGGGAAGATAAGAAACACTTTTGGAGGTAATAGGAATATGACACAGACGCTCGATATGCAGAAATACCGCGATAAGCTCAAGATTCTTGTCGAGATGGCCAAAAAGAAGAAGAATGTGCTGGAGCATTCCGAGATCGTAGAGGTCTATCAGGACATGAATCTGACCGCGGAGCAGATGGAAAGTGTCTATGATTATCTGGAAAACCAGAACATCGACATCATCGGTTTCATGGAAGATCAGACAGATGAGGACAAGCTCGACATTTCTCTGCCGGATGGCATCAGCATCGATGATCCGGTCCGCATGTACTTAAAGGAGATCGGCAAGGTGCCCCTGCTTTCCGCGGATGA